>LVBU01000120.1 GCA_001603185.1 Thermotogales bacterium Thermo_02
TCCTATACGGTACCATAAATGATACTATTTTCTTATATAGCATTGGCGCAGGATATTGCCATTTTTTCCATCTTCGGCAACCCGCATGCATATTTCCACTAATCCGCGCCAGACTTCTGTCATTATGTTAGATTTTTTGCTACTCTGAGAGGAGGAAAAAACTATGAAAAGAAAGCTACTGCTTTTTGCATCGCTAACAGTCTTTCTGATACTCATGCTGACTGGCTGTCCCAACGGTCCCAAGAGCTTCACACTTACTATTACGACCTTGCCGGATGCAGGAATTCAGATTATCGTTGATCTCGTCAACAAGGTGACTCCCTTCAGTCAAAAATATCAGGAGGGGACCTCTGTTGAGGTCCAGGTAACGAGTCCTCAGGAAAGGGATACCTCGGCATTCGTTCCTGGAGACGATACGAAGTACACTTTCCAGCAGTGGAACGATGCCAGCAATGAGAACCCACGGAACATCACCGTAAACAGCAACATTGTCTATACCGCTCAAATGACCGTTCAGTACAAAGTCGAGACCTCTTCAAACCCAGCGGGGGCGGCAGTCACAGGCGGCGGCTGGCACAGCAAGAACGCTAACGCGACACTGACAGCTCCGGCCAGGGCCGGATACACCTTTAGCCACTGGGTAGTAAACGGCGTTAACGCCGGTTCAACGAACCCTCTGATCATAGCAGTTGACAACCCAAAAAATGTGGTGGCGCATTATGTGTTGACACAGTACACGATAACGGTTACCACAGCTCCGGATACCGGATTGACCGTTAGAATTGCCGGTACAGTATATTCTTCGCCTGGAAACAGACTGGTCAATGAAGGCTCCGTCACGGAAATATCTGTAGATTCTCCACAAGAAAAGGACACCTCTACATTCGTCGCGGGAAATGATACGAAGTACACTTTCCAGCAGTGGAATGACGCCAGCAATACGAATCCTCGAAATGTCACCGTAAATAACAACGTTACTTATACCGCGCAGATGGGCGTTCAATACAAAGTCGAAACCTCTTCAAACCCGGCGGGCGCGGCAGTCACAGGCGGCGGCTGGCACAACAAGAACGCGAACGCGACACTTACAGCTCCGGCCAGAGAGGGTTACAACTTCAGTCACTGGGTAGTAAACGGCGTCAATTCAGGATCAGCAAATCCGCTAGTTATAGCTGTGAATAATCCAAAAAACGTTGTCGCTCACTACACACCTGATGTCCAGTACACTCTCACTTTAACTACTTTACCCGATCTCGCCCTCGATGTCAGGATAGACGGAACTCTGTATTCCTCGCCAAAGGGAATGGTCGTTCAGGGAGGCGCCAGCAAACAGATCTCCGTGGATACTCCCCAGCAGAAAGACATCTCGCCCTGGCTGACCGGGATAGATGCCAGATACACCTTTGCGAATTGGGACGACGCGAACACGTCCAATCCGAGAAATGTGACGATAGACTCAGATGTTACCTACACGGCAGTTATGAATACAGAGTATAGATTTGATGTTTCTGCTTCTCCAACTCTTTGGGAGACTGGAGTCTACTGGACTGCAAGAGGATCGTTGTGGGAGTTCGACTTTACCGGCGATCTTGGGCCTTACAACTTCAGTCACTGGCTCGTAAACGGCCAGAATCTGGGGAGCGCAAGACCTCTGGAACTTATTGTGGACAAGCCTTACAACATAACAGCCGTCTTCGCGATGCAGCAGCCTGACTATACGCTTACCGTCACCACCTCCCCACATACAGGACTGAACATAAGTATCGGAGGAGCGAACTATCTGTCTCCCAAGAGCGTTGTCCTGAGTAGCGGATCGTCCACACAGATAGGTGTAACTTCTCCTCAGAGCAAAGATACGTCGCCCCATGTTGCCGGAAACGATACGAGATATACATTCCAGCAGTGGAATGACACCAATACTCAGAACCCGAGAGATGTAACTCTTTACTCCGACATGACTTACACCGCAGAGATGAAACTCGAATACCTCGTGGCTACTTCCTCCAACCCTGCGGGGGCAACAATTGGTGGTGCAGGCTGGCATATTGCCGGCTCGATCGTGAACTTCACGGCGCCTGCAAGAGAAGGCTACACGTTCAGCCACTGGGTAATCAACGGCGCGAATGCTGGAGTGGCCAATCCGATAGCCGTAACAATAGACGGTCCGAAAAACGTAGTCGCACACTACGTCGCGGCCGCCAGCAGAAACATCTGGGGCAATGTTACTCCTTATACGGGCAACGTGAAGACGGCCTCTATAGACGACCTCGAAACACTATCCAACCCGGACATTAGGACCGTCCCGCAAGTAGCCGATTATACTGAAGGGGAGTACATACTGAGGGTAACCTCTTTCAGAGATGTCGAAAGCGACTTCAAGACTGCGGCTCTGAGAGATATCGAGATAGTGAGAAGAATAGAATCGGCCGATGGGGACCTGAGGTTTATTCTGGTCAGAACGACAGCAGATATGAGGCAACTGGAATCTCTCTCAGGAGTTCTAGACGTATCGAGAAACTACCTTTACTATCCGCTGGCCACAACTCCTAACGATCCTTCCTATCCGTTGCAGTGGCACTATCCGGTCATGAACCTTCCTCAGGCCTGGGACTACACAGTCGGATCGAGAAGCGTCGTTGTAGCCGTTATCGACTCGGGCTTCTCCATAAATCACCCCGACCTGACCGGAGTATTCACAGCTGGATACAACTTCATAGACAACAACTCGAATGTATCCGAACCGATGACATCAGACGACAGCCACGGCACGCACGTGGCGGGAACTATTGCAGCGCTTTCGAACAACGGAATTGGAGTCGCAGGTGTTACCTGGGGCGGCTTTGGCATCTCTATGATACCAATAAGAGGAATCAAGGATTCGGCAACGCTTATCAGCAGTCTTCTCTATGCGGTGGATCATGGAGCGAAGATAATCAACATGAGTCTCGGAGGACCGGCCGGAACTTCAGCCCTCCATGACGCCATAAAGTATGCGGACAGGAACGGAGTAGTAATGGTTGCAGCGGCCGGAAACAATGGAGATGGAAATATCCTATACCCGGCCAAGTATGCCGAAACAATAGCAGTTGGAGCTGTCTGGGAAGACGGCTCGACTATCAAGAGGTCGGACTATTCTTGTTACGGACTGGAACTTGACGTTGTAGCTCCCGGTGGCTGGATGACCTCTTACACCGATCCTAACGGAGTCTACAGCACCGGCTGGACTCCCTCAGGAGACAACTACATGTATATGCAGGGAACTTCTATGGCGGCGCCGCACGTTACCGGTCTGGTCGCATTGCTGATGGGTGCGGGCCTGACGGATCCAGACGACATACGCCAGACCCTGCGAAATACCGCAACCGACCTCGGAGCTGCCGGACGGGACGACTTCTATGGCTACGGACTTGTCAACGCTGAAGCAGCCTTAGCTTCGATAACCACGCCACAGCCGTTTAAGGTCTTCCTAAGGAATGCGTCTACTGGAGTCGACATAGCAAACACAACGATATCCGACTCCGGAGCCTTTGGATTCAGCAACGTCTCGCTCACGCAGGTAAAGATATGGGCCTGGAGAGACATGGATGACAGCGGAACCGTAAACACGGGTGACCTTCTCGGTTACTACAACTACAACGGTGGAAAGCCCAACGTGAACAACGCTCAGACCATAAACCTGTCGACGGGTGATAACTGGATAGACTTCATGTTTGCACCGATCGTCGATAACTAAACTAGAGATTGTCCAAATAAAAAGGAGCTCTCAATCGAGAGCTCCTTTTTCGTTCTCTATAAGTCACTTGAGAAGCGCTTCCAGTTCTTGAGAACTCTCTATACCTTCTTCTCCAACTTCTAAGAGAAGATCACCTAGCATGAATCGCACTTTCTCACCAAGAGAAAAGACGTCCTTCAGGGTGTTATCCTTTGCTATCAGGGCAAAGTAAGCTTCGCTAAAGGCTTTGATCTTTGCTGATTCGATCTCTTCGACGCCCTGGATGTCCTCGATCCAGATATCATCTTTCAAATAGAAGCCCTTACTTCCGACAAATCTGTAATCTGAGGGTCCGCTTCCGGCGAAACTATCTTGTTCCATTTCGGCTACCGATTTTGCAGCCATAACCGAACCGGCAGTCTGTGGAGCACTGAGCCCTCCCCTGTCGAGAGATTGCGAGTAGCCGACCATGAGTCTCTCGGGTGCGATAAGGAAAGATGTGAACTCATTGATAATATTGAACTTCTTCGAAAGAGCGATTATTTCTTGAACCACTTCTTCCCTGGCAGCATCGGTAAGGTTTTTGTCGTAACGGTATATGTTCGCCAGGAAGGCTATCCTTCTCTGCGCCCATATCCGCGAGATAAAGTCGCTGTCAGTCTTTTTCTGAAGGCGGAAGTAGTATTCGTAGATGTACTTCTCTCCTCCTCTTCTGCCTTCGACTGTGACTTTCAGATCTCCCTCTTCAAAGAAGAGGCCCGACAATCTAAGCGCGTAACCTGAAAAGAGAGAATGAGGTCCAGATGGAAGGACCTTCGTAGTCTCGACTCCTTCGAAAGTAATAGTGACATTCTCAAGAGCGGGAGTCTCTATTGATCTATAGAGATCAGTTACCTTCCCTTCGATGTTCTCTCCCTCGATAATGTAACTGACACGTCCAGCGTTCTCCTGAACCAGTCTGTCGAGAAGTTCCGCAACAACCCCGGTTCCCACTCCAAACGAGAAGAGATGAACGTTTCTCGCTCTCGCCTCGTTAGTCGCATCGCTTACAATTCTTCCAGTATCAGTGATACCTGCCGTTGGAGCTCCGTCTGTTAGGAAGAGCAAGACTTTGAAGCGGCCCTCATCTCCCCTACTAAACATGTCTATGCTCGTCTGCAAGGCGTCGTAGATGTTAGTCATACCATTCGCCTGAATTCTTCTGACTTTCTCTAGCCAGATGCCCTTTTCCGAGGCACTCAGAAGACCGTCTGTCAGGTTGTAGATCTTATCATCGAAGGTCACGATAGCAAAGCGGTCTTCACTCCTCAACATCTGCAAGACCTGTTCGAGAGCTCTCTTAGCCTGTTCTATCTTCTCTCCGTACATCGAACCGGAAATGTCCAGGACAAAGACGACGTCCTTTGGAATAACTCGTTCTTCTCTTATTCTTGGAATGAGAGTGAGAAGGAAGTATCCCTCACCGGTCTTATCGTCCCAGAAAGTGGCTATTGAGGAAGGAATTTCTTCTCTGGATGCGGTGAAGACCAGAGCCACGTCGGAAGCAGGCACGAAATCCTTGGCATTGAAGGTGTACTCTCTACCGGCATAACCTTCTATCTCTTTGAGCGGATGACTCGGCGAAAAGACCTCCGCGATCTCTTCGGTAGTCTTAATCCTTATGCTAACGCTGCCTATCGGAGCGGAGAGAAGACTGTCAATCTTAAACGGATAGATCATCGTGTATGCATTGGACGATATCTCGAGAGGTTGAGAGTATTCTATGAAGAACTGTCTTTTCTCTCCGGCCTCAAATGGAAATACACTCAGCCTTATTAGCTGACTACCGACATACTCGAGAAGGGCAGGATCCTTCAACTGCGCTACGATCTCTTGATAGATCTTCTTGGCCTCTTCAGCCGGAAGAACTTCGGCCTTCAAAACTTGATCTCCGACCTTCATCACGAAATCGCTTATTACGGCCGATGATGGGATGGGAAAGAGATATACGGCCTCAAGCGTTCTAGCGGTAGTATTCTGAAACTCCTCCTCAATCCTGACCCTGGCGACACCGTTTTCTATGGAGATATCGACATTATGGTAATTCATGGTAAAACCACCGGTGCCAGGAATTATCGGATGGGGTGGAACGACGACTCCGTTTCCAAAGAACGGTGTTGACAATAAGAGCAAAAGCAAAGTGAATCCCGATTTCTTAATCATAACAGTAAGCGCCCCCTTTTTCTTCCGCTCATCTATGACACTAATAATGCCGGGAAGGTTTTACCGTTAAGAACGAAGATCCTTCCGTGTTCCTCACCAACAGACTTCTGAGGATCATCAGGAGAGTTTTTAGCTTCACCGCTCAACGGAAACTTGAGATAAAAGGCGAGAAGGTCTTGATGCTTTCACCTAATGTTTTTCTCGTCAAATCAGGTTCAGAAAAGCTAAGCGCGATAAATGCTATCCAGCGTTTGATGACATCATATACCGACCAATCATCACACAAACAAGCCAAAGCTCTTATTACTCTTTGCAGGAGCTCCATTCCGACACTTTCTGTGTAATAATAGTCCAGAGGTGATGTATATGAAGCGAAATCTGGGAGTTATTGATACAGGACTGATTTTGGGATTGCTGGCCCTTTCTTTAGTAGGCGTTATGGCATATCTATTTCCAACGGCGACGCTTCCCTCTCCTGAGGGACAGTACGCGGTTGGCCTTCAGATACTTGAACTAGAGGACCGCTCGAGACAGGATCCCTTTGTCGATGTCGAGATGACAAGGAGGCTCTTAATCGATGTGTGGTATCCAGCAGAGGAAACTGCTGGCAAGAGGAGAAGCGCCTGGTTTAGAACCCCGTCGCTGTTTATAAACAGTCTCGCGAGTAATTACGATCTTCCGTCCATAATCTTTCAACACTTGCGGGCGGTCAAGACAAACTCATATATTGAGGCACTGCCTCTGGAATCTGAAGAGGGATTTCCCGTTCTCATACTATCCCCGGGGACTCCGGCAATCGTTCCTCTTTACTTCTCGTTCGCCGAGTACCTGGCAAGCCGGGGATACATAGTCATCGGTATTGAACACCCTTATGGCGCGGCAGTTGTGGAGTTTTCCGACGGGACGCAGGCGCATTTTTCAAGAGAGAGAGCCTTCAAATTCCCGGGAGTCGAAACCTTTGAAGAAGGTGTCAGATATGGAATGAGATGGATGGCGGAGGATTTCTCGTTTGTCATAGACGAATTGGAGAGATTGAATGCAAGCAGCGAATTTCCGAATGGCTTCTTCGATACTTCAAGGATCTCGGTCTTCGGTCATTCCGGTGGCGGAGGAGTCGTCAGCTTCCTGTCCCAGAGAGACGAGAGAGTGAAAGCAATGGTTTCTTTCGATCCCGCGCTTTTTGCGATGACAGAAGAGTCGCTATCTGCAGGCGTCAATATTCCTTCTTTCATAATGGAAACTGGCCTTTGGCTGGAGAGAGAAGAGGCGGGAGATCTGCATCTCTTCATACAAAACAGTCCTGTAAAACCCTTTCACCTTAAGATTCCGGACGCCAACCATCCGGATTTCGCTATGCTAGATCGGCTTTCACCTCTGGCACATTATCTTGGCTTTACAGGGACATTCATGGCTAACGGAGGCGAGGAGTATCTTCACCGATCGATATTCTCTTTCCTGGAATATGTTCTAAACAACGGATCGATAGATATTCTTATAGAGAATCTGCTATCGCGAAAGGACGTTCAGGTCTTCTACGGCGCACAGGAAATAGTCAAATAGACTTCTTTCCGGATCGGACAACGCGGGGAATCAATATGAGAGTCAGCAGGGCACCCGTTCCCATTCCGATTGATAGAAGTAATCCGAGTCCTGAGAAGAGCTTCAAAGGGGCAAAGACCAGAGACGCGAAGCCGGCAGCGAGAGCCAGGGTATTGGAGAGAATAGCGGGCTTCACTTCCTGTCTTGCCCTGTATATATCCTTGACGTCTACATATCTGCTTACGAGATGAATCGCGTAATCCACAGTCAGACCGAGAAGTACACCCGCTACAATTGCGGTCGAGATCTCCAGTTTTACGCTAAAAATACCCATATACGCAAAGTTGAAGGTCACGGAAAGCGCAATAGGCATTACAGAGATCAAGGCAAGCCTTAAGGATCTAAAAACCACCAGCAAAAGAACAGTTATCGCGATCATAGCCCAGATTATTGTACTTACCTGACTTCCGAGCACCTCGTTGTTTACACCGGCAATTATCAGTAGCGGCGAAGCTATGTACGGTGAGTACTGCTCATAGTCTTTCAGGATCTCTTTCAGGCCAGTTTCAAGAGCCTGCGCATTTACAGCATCGGTATTCGGAGTCTTGATCAGAAGGCGTATTGTATTACCGATCATGTACTGTTCTAAGGGTAGATTGCCGTTTCTGGCAGCAAGTTGCAGAATTGGTAAAGGGATATTGAAGGCCTTAGAAACGTCCATTATCGACGATACTCCATGTACTTTCGGAAGTTTCTGAATCTCTTCGATAAGTCCAGATATCGCCAGAGAATCGCTGCCGGTGAAGAGACTCTCTTTACTGAGCATTACATAAAACGGCATATTCCAGCCAAACTCTTCACGGATAACCCGGGCAGATTTGACTACGTCTGAATTATCTCTAAAATAGTCAAACTGATCAAAGTTCTGCTCAATGCCCAGTATGAATAACGGAGAGAGTGCGGCGAAGATCAGAATAGCTATGAGCAAAACAAAGTCAAGCCTCTTCGATTTCTCTCTGGAACGGCTGGCAAATTTCAGTTTTCTCTCGACAGCTGGCAAATCGAAGAAGCTTATGAACGCCGGTAGAGCCAGCAGCGTAAGTGCAGAACTAATCATTATTCCAGATGAGACGAGAATTCCAAGCTGTTTGAAGGCATCCAGACTGCTTATTATGAATGTTAGAAACCCCACCGCAGTCGTGAGGGCCGAAAGAAAGATCGGAACTCTCTCCTCCCTTATAGTTCGTTTAAGAGAGGCTGTTCTTTCGAAGATTCTGCGATTGGTGATATATCTGTCTATGAAATGGAGCCCATAAGAAGAAGAGATTATGACTATAAAGAGACCCACAGTTGAAGTGAGGATATTTATCTCAAAACCTATCACTGATCCGAGTCCGTAAGTCCAGATGGCGGCGAAACCCGAGAGGATAGACGGAACAAGAGCTGCTTTTACGCTTCCAAGTCTCAAATAGTAGATGAAACAGATCAAAGCAAACAAGATCGGCGGATAGACTATCACAAGAGAGAAAATCGATCTGTTCAGTTCATTGTCAACAACCGGTTTGCCACTTGAGAAGAATTCCAGTCCCTTCAAATGTTCTTGAGCCAAAGCCATAACGCTCGCGACGGTATTTCTGTCTTCTATGTCAATCGGAATAAGGGCCACTCTTCCCTCTCGATCTACCAGATTGTCAACGTAGAGAGCGTTTTTGAGAATCTCCTCAACGCTCTCAGAAGCTATACCGTTTCTGAAGTAAGGTTCGGCAGAGACACCGCCGAATACACTAACGCTCACCCTTGACGCGTCGAGGTAAGAGTTGAAGCTAACTATCCCGGGAACTCCAGAAAGCGCCTTCATAAAAGCGTATATTTTCAGGGAGTTTTCACTCTTGAACAGCCCGTCTGTCTTAACAACAATGATTATCTGTTTCTGTTCTCCAAATAAACTCTCCATTCTTCTCATACTTTCGATTGAAGGAGCTCTCGCAGGAAGCAGGTACTCGCTGGATACATTCACATTCAGTCTCGTGAGAGAGAGAAGAAAAAAGATAGTTACGACCAGAAACAGACTTATTATGAGAAGCGAATTCTTCTTGTTCATCATCCATCCTCCGTCTAGTAGAATTCTACAACATTGTTGGGAAAAGTAATGCTAATGTACAGTTAATTTTCTTGACTATTAATAAGATGAAATAATATAATATTTTTTGGAGGTGAGTT
>LVBU01000121.1 GCA_001603185.1 Thermotogales bacterium Thermo_02
CCTACGGACCTCCTATTTCTATCTACTATAGAATTCTACCAGATCTCTCTTAAGCTCATTCTGCGCGACCGGGTTGAAGTAGAACATATGGCCGCCTGTATAGAGTCTGTGCTCGAGGTTTTCTAGGGACGCGCCGTCAACTTTCAGGTGTTTCAGGCTGTAATCGACGGATTCGTACGGGCATTCGAGATCGAATCTTCCACTTCCCACGAAGACCTTGAGATAAGGCGCTCTCTTTATGGCCTGAGCGAGGGCGTTGCTCGCGTCAGGGAAGCCGAGGTTGAGAGAATCGGGATTATCCGGAGGTACTCTGCCACTTTCCCAGTTCCAGTTCAGATAGACCTCCGCATTGCCACTTCGATAGGGGAGAGAAGTTATGTATCCCAGTTCTCTCTTGATATAGTCGTTGGCGCAGGTCTTCAACTGTCCGGACAACCCAAACATCGTTCCGTCGTTTGAGTCCCCTACATACGGGCCGGTCGCCGTTATTCTCGAATCATAGATGCTAAGTGATCTTCCCTCATCCATAAGCAGCAGTGTGGCGAAATCATTGGCTCCAAGCCTGAGGTTTCGCCTGTAGATTTCCTGAGAGTCGATCCCCGTGAAATCGGAGAATTTCGATGCCGTTTCCTGTTTCTCCTCTTCGGACAGAGAGCCTCCCTTCCAGAGAGCAATGAGAAGTTTTTCTTCGACCCACTTTCGCGCTTCGCTTACTGTCTCTTCGAGATCGTTCATTAGAGTTGGGGCCAGTTTATTGTGATACCAGGCGGCAGCAGCGTAAGTGGGAACGGCCAGCGCAATTGCCTTGTCATCCATAGAACTCCACTGGATCGTTCCGAGATCGAAAACGGGAGAGATGAAGATAATCCCGGAGGGATATACCCCGATATCCTGGAGATAGCTCGCAAGATAGGCTCCACGAACTCCTCCATAGCTCTCACCGAGTATGTAGATCGGAGATTGACGCCTGCCGCTCCAGTCAAGATAAGACTGGATGAATCCCGCAAAGACAGACACATCTTCGGCGACATCCCAGAAACGGCTCGCATCTATACCTTCCGCCACCTCAGTATATCCGGTTCCCACTGGATCGATAAAGACTAAATCCGTTATGTCCAGCAGAGTATACGGATTGTCAACGAGCCTGAAAGGTGGTTCCGGAATCTCTGTTCCATCACCGCTTCTTTCTGCAATACGCGGACCGAAGGCTCCAAAATGGAGAAACATTGCGGCCACGCCCGGCCCGCCGTTGAATGCGAAAGTGACGGGACGTGCAAGATCTTTGTCTTCAATGATCCTTTCATAAGAAACGCTGAAGACCCTTACGAGTTCTCTGCCCGAGCTGTCGGAAACCGGGAGGAGTCCCGCGGTAACTCTGTAATTTACGTCTTCTCCGTTAACGTTTATCGTGTTGGTCTTAGAGACTGAGTTAACCATTTCTAGCGAGAAAGCAAGTGATGAGAAAAGGATTATCAGGAGAAGAGTGCAGAACCTGGTCTTTGGCATTCGAAAACACCTCCAGTGAAGTGAGATGTTTAATTATATTACCCGAGGATAGAAAGACAATGGGTCTTCCACTCTCTCAGGAATCCCGAAGCATCAGTCTAGAGTACCGCAAGACCCCTTAAGGCAATACCTGTAAGCCAGACCAGCAAGGTCACGAAAGCGAGCGAGAGAGTCGTCTTCACTATGCCCTGTCTGTAGAAGTCGTTCGCGATGAGACCAGGTATCACAGTGCCGATGACCGCCGAGAAAAGCTCCAGCGGAAGATTTGGCACGAGGAACGTGTCGAAGGCGAGTTTTACGAAGACTCCGAGAGTTATGCCCAGCGCGAGCCTCTTCTTTCCGTAGAGAATCAGGAACCTCTGCAGGAAGTTAAGGATCAGGAAGGTGAGAAGTCCGACACCCCATGTATAGAGAAGTCTCAATGGCTGATCGAAGAATATGTAGAGATAGACCGGAGTCACGATCCCCCCTGCGGAGAGACCGGTCATCCACCAGAATACGGTGCTTATCACAACTCCCACGGAGAAAATTGCCGGACTCATTCGACCACCTCCAGACCGTTCAACCAGTTCACGAGTCCCCTTATGTTTCCAAAGCCAAACACTATGTCGCCGTCCTTAAGGAGTGCCTTAAGCGACTCTATATCTTTGAGTTTAAGATGGTTTATCTGCTTTCCCATGCGGTAAGGGACAGGTCCCCTGACTATAAGTCTGCCGAATTGCCGCATGAGAGGTTCAAAGACGAGAGCCCTGTCCGGCCTGTCGTCTCTGGAGTTGAAGAACCCTACAATCTCCCTGTCGGAGAAATCCCTTCTGGTAATCTCCAAAAGCTGCAGGGTCGAGCGCATGTCGTTTGCGGCGAAGGCGTTCGATATGATGGCCGTTCCACTTTCAAGAGGAAGTCTCATATATCTGAAAGAGCCGACATCCGGTTTTGTTTCTCTCATTCCTTCGATCGCCTTCTGGCTATCGAGTCCGAAAAGCTCCACAAAACTATTGACGAGTTTGAGGTTTTCCGGGTGCGGCCTGAAACTAAGCTCGTCTATTTCGATTTCTGAACCGTTCACCGCGGACAGTTCGGCCCCAATTCTCTCACACTTGCGTCCGAGTTCTTCCAGAGCCTTTTCTGAGAGACTACCTGCAAGACACTTCTTTCCGGCCGGTATTGAGAGAGCAAGAACGCGGGCAGTCTCTTCTTCGGTCGCACCGATCTCTTCGATATGATCGGGGTAGGTATTGGTTATTATCGTAAGATCTGCATCGATTATCCGGCCGCTTGCAAGCTGCATTTCCGGTCTGATAGCCATACATTCTACGACAACTGCGTCGCAGTCCAGCCGCTCGGCCTCTCTTAAGGCCTTGTACTGCTCCTGGATATTCGCCGGACCGTTTCGCTTTATCTCTTCATGTCTGCCATCCGGGAGTATCCACAGGGGGACTGTACCCGTGGTCTTTCCGAGGACTCTGTAGCCATTTCCTCTAAGTGCCCCGTGAACAAGCCTCACCGTTTCGCTCTTGCCCCTGGTACCGTTAACCTGAACGGCTATTCTCAACTTTTTCCTGCGTTTCTTGAGTAGCGATCTTTCAATCGCTAGGCCGCAGAAGAAGACGAGAAATGAGATCAGAGCTATCAAGAGGTTGTTCATCGTATTAATCGGCGGAGACCCACTGGTTTAGCTGTGGGGAGGAAGCCGCCTGCCTCCTTTCACATAGTAAGGATGTTGTTTTAC
>LVBU01000633.1 GCA_001603185.1 Thermotogales bacterium Thermo_02
ATTATAAACAGCGACTGCTAAAACTTTTTTAGCAACTTCCTGATCTATCACATATTCGTCCAAACTTTTTTTGATCAAGTCGGGAGTGAGCGATGCGTTGTAGGATTCTTTTTTAGTAACAGTAGCAACGTTATTTTTAAGGATTTCCACACTTGTTTTTATGCAGATATCGCAAATGTAAACATCCGGGCCGGCAACCATGCTTGAAACTTCGCTTCCGTCGCGGCCGCAAAACGAACATTTTACTGTTCGTGGTTCTCGGTGATCTGACATTTTTAACCGTTTTTAGTTTGTAATTCTTTTAGGCAATCTCTTACACGGTCAAAATATAATGAATTGGGGAATTTCTCAAGGAGTTTTTGATAATTTTGGATTGCTTTTTGCCCATCTTTTATACCGAATTGATAGCACTGCGCGAGTAAAAAAAGCGATTTATCGGCAAAAATCGCGGTTTTTGAGCTGTCTGACAGGACTTCAAGTATTTTAATCGCTATGGGGAGATCATTTTCAGCGAGCAACATTTCGGCAAATTTAAAATTCGCAAACTCATTTAGAATGAATAAGTTAGGATTATCAGCTAAAGTTTTGAATGCATTCGCCGCGTCTTTAAACTTATTTTGAAACGAATAAAGATCCGCCTGAGCGTACTTAAAAAGATTTAAAGAGTCCCGCTTACCTATGCTTATTATTGAAGAAAGTTCGAGAGCGTCGTTCGTAAAATCAGCAGATAAATCCTTGGTTACGTTTTTAAAAAGCTTCAAAGAGTTTTCGAAATTGCCATTCCAAAATTCAATTCTCGCTAAAAAATAATTCGCTTCAGCTATATCATTAGGTAAAAAATTTGCCGAAGCTGCGGCTTTATCGAAAAATATTTTGGCTTCATTAATTTTACCGGAAGCAATAGCAATCTTTCCTCGTTCTATATTCGAGAGTGTTCCATAATTTGAAGCGGAATGATTTTTACTAACAATTGAAAATAGACTATCCGCGGTTTTGTAATCTAAAAGATTATCCTTGTAGATTTTTGCCATCGAAAAAATCGCCTGCGGATAAATCGCATTGTCAGGAAATTCTTTTGCCAGTTGATCGTACGCGTTAATTACTGTAAGATAATCCTGTTCGTGAATAATTATTGGT
>LVBU01000122.1 GCA_001603185.1 Thermotogales bacterium Thermo_02
GTAAAGAATTTAAAAACACAGAAGTGATTTACACTAGAAAATAAAAATAATTTATAAAGGTTTGAGGCAGTCTTTAATAAAAAAATTTTTAAGACTGCCTCGTTAATTCTTAATCGAAGTGGGCGTTTATAAACGGCACCACTTTCGAAATTCCTTTATTGTTCTTTGCGATATTAATTAAACCGATTTGTACGCCATTTAAATTTTCCGCGATGTTAAAAATCCCAATCGTTAGTCCGTTCTGCGTGTCCTGAATTTTATTATATACCGATACAGAAACACCTTTAAGAATATTTACCTTTGTCCAGCCGGCTGTAAAATTTAAACCTCGGAATTCATCCGCTTCGGTTTTGTAGCCGACTATGTTCAATCCTTTAATAGTCTGCTGACTTACAATAGCGAGCAGTGCCTGGTTTAATCCATAAATATCTCCTTTACCAACCAAAGCCAATCCGCCGATATTAATTCCATTAATATCACCCTGAGTTACAAGAGCGATTCCACCAAAGTTAATTCCGTAAATATCTTTTTGAGCAACTAGAGCGATACCGCCGATATTGATGCCTTTCATCGTGCCTTGTGAAACGCAAGCAAGCCCGCCAGCATTAATTCCGTATTGATCCCCCTGCGAAACCAATGCCAGGCCGCCGAAGTTAATTCCTTTCATCGAGCCTTGCGCAACAATTGCTAATCCTCCCAGATTAATACCAAGCATATTTTCCTGGGCTACGGCTGCCAATCCACCGAAATTAATTCCGTTAATCTTTCCGCCAGAAACCAGAGCAAGTCCGCCGAAATTAATTCCCTGCATTTTATCTTCGGCAACGCTTGCAAGAATTCCCAAAGATATTCCATGCAATTCGCCCGCAAAAGGTGAAAGTCCCAACGCGATACCTTTTACTTTTGAACAGGGATTTTCTTCGGGTTTCCACAAAGTAATATTGATGCCGTTTATTTCCTTGATTCCACAATCAGAAAAATTAAAACGTATTCCGTTCCATACGGGTGAGTTACCGAAACTGATTCCACCATTATTCGCGCCCAAATCCAAACTAGCGTAAGAACAATCAACAGTTGTAGAATCGTCGTCGAAAATATGCATATCCATTTGCGCGTACGAATGCGAAGCTAAAAGAAGCAAAGTAATTGCAATAAATATTTTTTTCATTTTTTATTCACCGGTTAGTTTATAAAGATACACTCATCTTTAGACTTACAACATACATCCGAAGTTACGCCGCGGCGGTGAGTTTTAAGAAATTTATTTTTTTAGAAATCCGTATTTCTTTAAATGTTTGTACGCGAGATAAGCCACCGCGCCAACTTGTACGGATCCAAGAATTGCTTTCAATGTGGCGAGTTTTTGCGATTCGAGATAATCGTTGTACATCGGGTTAATCATCTTTGAAGCGGAATTGTTGAGCATGTCATCATTTTTGCTGAACTGGTCAATCATCATTCTCGCGCGCATCCACGCGGATGATGAATCGTTGAGCATAGATTTATTGAAAAGTATTTTGCTGAAATCCGAAAGGTAATTC
>LVBU01000123.1 GCA_001603185.1 Thermotogales bacterium Thermo_02
TGTCTGAACATTACGAATAGTCCTCCGAGCATTTCTGCCTGAAGACCGTGCGGGTCATGGCAAAATGCCGACAGGGTATGGCTGGAAACGGCCATGCCTCCCGAATTTGGAAAGGAGGTAGCTCTTGAAGCTGAAGAAGCTCTGTTTGTTTTTACAATTTTTTCTGATTGTCTCTTCCACCCACTTCTCCTTCGAAGTGCTCCTGAATGATCGTCTCGTAAGAGAGTGGGATGATTCGCTTCTCCCCTACTGCTATGACCTGCCTTCGGGCAGGGGAATTCCGATCTTTGAGATCCTGCCGCTCGTGATAGGTGACATCGACTTTCAAATCGTCACAGAGGCCGGACCTGTCGCCGATGTCTCTCGCGATTCCAGTATTGTCTGGAAGGACGGCTGCTGGAAAGTCGAGGGGTTCGAAGACGAGGGCTGCCTGGAGAGATTACTGAGTTACGGCGAGCCACTTGAGGACAGATCTCTGCAGATATGGCTTGACTGGGAAGGAGTCAGAGAGCTGAAGTTGCTTATTCAGAAGTTTGCAGCCCTTCACGACCTGGATCTGAATGTTCAGGAGGTCCCGAAGGCGTCGGCGAAACTGAAGTCGATGGTCAGAGCCAGAGGACCCGTCCCGGATATTCTAATGGTCCAATCGAGCGACATCGCGGAGCTCGTTTGGGAAGAAGCGATACAGGCTCTCGATTATTTGACCACGGAAGGCCTCTCGGGTCTGGAGGCCTTCACTTACGAAGAGAGGCTCTGGGCGATACCCTTCTATCTCGACACTCAGCTCGTCTTCTACAACAGAGGTCTGGTAAGCGACTCAGAGATAAGACCGGAATGGACGCTTGAAGACTTTGAAGACCTCTCCAGAGACCCGGCCAGCGGAGGTGCCGGCTGGAACATATACTCGGCCTACTGGTTTATCCCCTTTCAGCTCGGGTTCGGAAAACTCGAACTGATAGAGCAAGAAACCCTCACCATAGTCGATGAACCCACTGAGAAGGCACTCCAGTATCTCGTCGACAGAACAGTAGACGGCACGTTCAGAGTGCTCGAGCGAGACGCCATGATCAGTCTCTTCACCTCAAATCGTCTCGGAATTATGCTTTCAGGCTCCTACAGCATTCCCGAGTTTCTCAGAATCGGGCTCGACTTCGGCATCGCGCCATACCCTTCCCCGCTCAGGCCGATACTTGACTACAAGGGATTTGCGATAACGCGCAAGACCCGAAACCCCGTTCTTTCAAGGAGAGTGATCGAATATCTTACCTCCGAAAGGGTTGAGGTCGTCTTCTGCTCTTCTGTCAGCAAGATTCCTTCCAGAAGCGGCGCAGTCGATACTATGGAGTTGCACCCGGCGATAGAAGGGAGCCTCCGCAGAGGCTATCCTGTTCCGACTGATCCGGCCTACGAGCTTTACAAGAACACAATGTGGAAACTGCTGGGTTTAGCCGCATCTGGCAGACTTGACGTGAAGACAGTTCTCGAGCAGGGACAAAAGATAATCGACGAAAGTCTTAGAGAAATAGGGAGGTAATTATGAGAAAAGCTCTTCTAGTAACGCTCGTACTCTGTCTGGTGGCATCTTTTCTGGGAAGCATCTCTCTGAATAAGGGAGACCGCTCCTTCGAGTTCGACAGACACTCATTTCCGTTAAGAGAAATCTCGGTCCGTTATGAGGGACCGGAGCTGATCCAGAATGAACGCAACCTAGGAGATTTCCTCAGGTTCGAGGCTATCCCGCTGGTTTCAATAATCCAGTATGTCGACGGGATGAATGAAGCCGATCTCCTGAAAGTAACGGCTTCGGACGGGTATTCCAGAAGCCTTCCTTACGAGGCGGTCTACGGCCAGACTATGCTCGGGAGAGCTTTTATCGGCTTTTCCGGAGACACCGCATATCTGGTGTTTCTTCCGACCGACGGTGAAGTGACTAACGATAAGATGCTGGCGTCTCTTGGCGAAGAGTTCTCTACCTATCACAGAGGCCTGCCATCGGCCCGAGGGCTTCTAATAAAGGACGTAGCATACCTGAGCGTGACTACAGTTACCGAAGCCACCGTCACACTGCCTGAGACCGAAGATGTCAAGAATGAGACTGACGTCTCGATAATCGAGGTAAACTTCACAGGTCTTGCCAGAGTCGCCCTGGATCTGCGGACTATTGAGCGGGAGTTCGCAGACTCCTTCGAGAACATCTCTCTGGAGAGACGCGGAGAGCTGAAGTCGTATACTGCCATACCCTTTTGGACTCTCATAAAGATAGCCGCGCAGAGTCTCACCGGCAGAAGACCGGATCTCACCGAAGATCTCTGGGAAGCGGGGATCGAAGTGACCCTGACAGCAGGGGACGGCTACACCGTGACTTTCGACACGGCAGAATTATCGAGACAGTCCCTATATGTCTCCATCTCGGAGGATGGTGTCAGAACCAGTCCATCGACGGTCGGCGATGTCTCTGGAAGCCTCAGGGTGAAAGATCTTGTGAGTATTGAAGTGGACGCGGGCTGGAGCGCAGTTGAAGTCTTCGAAAAATCAGCTGCGATCACTCTGAAGGCCGGAGAAAGAGAGATAGCATTCACGATGGCCGAACTGGAAGAGAAAACCTATTATGTGGAAGACTACGGTCAGTACACAACATCGTCCGGAAAGGAATACGCGAACCTCTACGGTGGCGTCGATCTAGTAGCTTTAATCTCTGAGCTGACTACGCTGAATATCGATTCAACACTGAAGATACGTTCCACTGACGGCTACGAAATGACCTATGCCGCGAGCGAGCTTCTGGATAGATCCGAAGGAGTCTGGATCCTTGCCTTCAAGAAAGACGGAGAGTATCTTCCGGAAGAACCGGGATACTTCAGGACAGTAAAAGTCGGTCCAGACACTCCGAACATAAGCAGCCACAAGTCTGCGAAGATGGTAGAGAGTCTAGAAATAATACAGAAGGCTTACAGAGACTTCTCTCTTTCGATAAAGGGACTCCTAGACTGGGAGATCGACAGAACCGCGCTTGAAAGCGGAGTCAGCTGTCACCGGAAGACCGTAGTTTTTGCAAGAAAGGGAGAGGAGAACAGCTATACGGGAATCCCTCTATGGCGCCTTCTTGCCTTCGGCGATGATCCGGAATTCGCTCCTCACAAACAAGACAAATCTATAGTCTCTTACGACGCCGAACTCGCGATTTCGGGCTATGCGGTCGAAATAGTCGCGGAAGACGGATTCAAAGTAACACTGAATTCTTCCCGTCTCCATATGAATGACGACGTAATTATCGCCATATTCAAGAACGGTAGTGAACTGCCCGACGACGAATGGCCGATGGTTCTCGTATGGGACACGTCGATAGAGACTCCCGAAGGAATAAAGCCGGTGAAATCAATTGCCGAAATAAGATTACTGTTCGACTGATCCCGCTCTGTGCTGTGGCGAGCGGGTGGATCAGAGGTGAGGGGTATAGGGTCTAGAGTATAGGGTTTGGTAAGAGCCGAGAAAGAGCATTGTCGAGAGTTCTATTAAGAACCTTTGAGAGTGGAGCATGGAGAGTTATGAAGAACCGCCAGTCGCCTTCGGCGGCCAGTAT
>LVBU01000634.1 GCA_001603185.1 Thermotogales bacterium Thermo_02
TGGCGAAGGCGAAGCCTTTACTGGCGGCGGGATGTCCCTCCCGCCAAAAAAGGAGTCTGTCCCGGTTTTTCGGCTGGGAGTTATAATCCATATAATTCGTGAAATTTATGGATCGTTAATCCATAAAAAGCAAAGAAAGTGGTATTATTTACTTGGTGATGAAGATGGATTTCTCGACAGTAGCATTCTACAATCCATGGTGGGATAAAAAAGGCAAAAACACAGACTACACTTTTCATCTGGTTGACAAGTACGAGAGCAGCTCATTCAAAAGAGACTACAACGGGTTGTTTGATCTGTCTGGAAATAACCTGTATGTCGTCAGGGGTCCACGTCAAATTGGAAAGTCTACTCTGCTGAAGTTTACTATTGCAAACCTGCTGAAATCAGGAGAGAGACGCTCACTGCTATATCTCCCGCTGGATACAATATCCAGAGCTGATGAGCTCAGAGGCCTTTTGATTCAATACCTTCAATTTTCCAGAAACGAGAAGAAGCGATATATATTTATCGATGAAATCACGATGGTCGATTGACTTTCAGAGAGTACCTGAGCTGCAAGAAAGTTGACGGACTTCCGAAATGTCACCCGGAGGACATTCTTAACATGGATCCTGCAGACTCCTTTGAGCTGCTCATAAAAAACGAAACTCTTAAAACTGAATTCTTTAACTACATAGCTTCTCGAGGCTTCCCATCGGCAGTTGA
>LVBU01000124.1 GCA_001603185.1 Thermotogales bacterium Thermo_02
GGCTCCCAAGAAGGGCGGAGCCGAGGTGTTTACTCACGAAATGCTGAAAAGAATCGATCTGGGAAGATTCAGAATCATCCACATTTCGCCCTCTTTCGAGGGAGCAAGCGAAGACGAGACGCTTGACGGCATAAGATATCTCAGGCACGGAGGGGCAATCTCTGTGATCTCATATGCCCGGAAATTTTACAGGGAGAACAGAGCAGAGATAGACTACGTGGTGGATCAGTGTAACACGCACAGATTCTTCACACGTTTCTGGGTCGAGAAAGATAAGAGGATTTTTTTCATACACCAGCTTACCAGAGAGATCTGGTTTCTGAACAGTCGTTTCCCTGTGAACATTATTGGTTCCTGGACAGAGACTCCCTTTCTGAGACTTTCAAGACGTGATTACACGATGACTGTTTCAAATTCTACGAAGAGGGATTTGCTGGATATTGGTTTCAACAGGGACAGGGTATTTGTGCTGCCTGAGGGAATCGAATTTGAACACTGGAAGCCTGATCAGTTCAAGGAAAAGGAGAAGAATCCCACCTTCATATACGTTGGCCGATATGTAAACTACAAAGGTATTGACGACACCGTTAAGGCCTTTGCCATGATAAGGAGAGAAAACCCGTCGGCAAGACTTTGGTTGGTCGGAAAGAAGAACGACGACTACATTAGAGAGAGACTTGTTCCGATATTCGACTCTGAAAGGCTTACTTGGGGAGAGCCGGAGAGCAATCCAGATGTCGTCATCTGGGGTTTTGTTTCGGAAGGCAAGAAGCTTGAACTCATGAGCAGAGCTCATGCGCTCGTGTTCCCGTCAAGACGTGAGGGCTGGGGACTGATAGTGACCGAAGCCGCCGCCGTTGGTACTCCGAGCATCGCCTACAACTCTCCCGGGATAGTTGACGCAATAGACAACGGGAGGACGGGCTTCATGACAGAAGAGAACACTCCGGAGGCTATAGCGAGAATGATGGATCTTGTGATAGACGATAAAGAGAAATACGATAAGATGAGAGAAAAGGCTTACGGATTCTCTCAAAATTTCCACTGGAAACATACTGCAAAGGCTTTTGAAAAGTTCATGGAATCAGTAATTAGTGGTGGAAAGGCGGGAAAATAATATGGAGAAAGTCGGAATAGTCTTCGCAACTTACAACAGCGCCGAATACGTAGAGAGTTGTCTTAGAAGCTGCCTTGACCAGGACTATCCAGAGAAAGTCGTAGTTGTTTCCGACGACGGATCTACAGACAATACGGTCGAGGTCCTTCGTGAGTGTGGAAAGGGACGCTTAGAGCTGCATATAATTGAACTTCCCCACGGTGAGAGAGGAATAGCCCGGGCAAAGGCCATAGAAAAGGCGATAGAAGAGGGTATAGACTATCTCTTCATCATTGATTCCGATATGGTTCTAAAAGAAGGACTTATAAGAGAGGCGGTCGGCTATCTGGTAGAGCACAAAGATATCGGCGGCCTTGTCATTCCAGAGATAGCCTATTCGGAGTATAAGAACTTCTATTCCAGGGTTAAGGTCTTCGAAAGAAACGTTATAAACGACGCTGGAGAGGAGCTCGGAAAGAACTCCATCGAGGCCGCAAGGTTCTGGAGATTGAGCGAGTATCTTTCTACCGGTGGCATAAACGTCGGGCAGATAGCCTTTGAAGAGACTCAGCCAACGATAAGATATGTGGGAAGTGGTGGAAAGATAAAGAGAGCGACCTTTACAGGAGTTTACCACAACGAGAAGCGGGTCACTCTCTCAAATCTCGTTAAAAAGAAACGCTATTACTTCTCGGTAATGGACAAAACCCTTTCCACTGAGGAAGGGGGGACGGGAAAGGCACTTTCTAGATGGTATTTTTTCAGGCCCGTGCTCTACAGAAAGGCTAATCTTAAGAAGTATCTCAGGCATCCGCTTCTCACCCTCGGAATGGTATGGATGTACATAGTTCTCACTTTTGTTGGAGCATGGGAGCTGCTAAAAACGAAATTCAAGAAGCGCAAAGACAAGTAGACTACTCTCGATTTTCGACTCAATCCGTATTCTTTTGAGCCCGGATAAATAGCTTCCGTATCTGTTGACTGACAGCCAGTTACAAAGTAGAATGAGATGAAAACTCGTTATAGCCGGAGGAGAATCGTATGCTAGTGCTGGCACATAGGGGTATGGGAAAGGGAAGATTTGAGAACACTCTCATATCATTCAAAGAGGGTCTTGGATATGGGGCTCACGGAATAGAGACCGATGTGAGGCTTACGAGAGACGGAGTTGTAATCGTCAATCACGATGCCGATCTGAAGAGGACTCTGGGGTTGGATATAAAGATCTCGGAACTCTCTCTCGAAGAGCTCAGGTCAAGAGATCTGCTTGGCGAAGACAGGTTGATAACTCTAAGAGAGCTATACAACGCGCTGCCCGAGGACAGATTCTTCGATGTCGAGATAAAGGACCCGCGAGCCGTTGAGGGCGTCATAGAGATAGTCAAAGAGTTTCATGCCCTGGACAGGACTATGTTTTCTTCTTTCCATCATGATTGCCTCTTACAATTCAAAGAAGCCTTTGGCTCCAGCGCAGTTATCGCGCCACTGGTCGACAAAGAGGTTCTCTCTGAAGGAGCGGAGGACTTTCTCTTCGAGACGATCCGAAGATACACACCCGTTTCTCTGAATCCAAACAAGGAACTCTTCTCTTACATGGGAATAGAGAAAGGCATTGAGCTGCTCGAAAGGATTAGGAAAGCCGGAGTCAAGATAGCGTTATGGACTCTTAACGATCCGGCCCTGTTTCTTCAGGTGAGAGATGTCTGCGACTTTCTGATTACCGATCGTTCCGACCTTATGGTCGAGGCGCTCAACAGTTATTGATTGGGGGAAAGGCTCTGTGAAAAAGATTTTATCTCTGGCGATGGCCATTGCAGCGGTTTTTATTATACTGTCGGCCTGCGGTGAAAAACAGCTCGAGAAGACCGAGATTCCCGGTTTGTCGAGGGAGGAAGTCCTTTCGCTTGCAGGGATAAGGGAAACGGATATCATCTTCTCGAAAGTCGAGCTCAACATCTCAGGAAGACCTCTGATAACAGTGATAGCCTACGATGCAAAAGGCCGAGAAGTGTTCTCAAAGGATTTCGAACAGCTCGAAGTGAAGGGTGGATGGGTAACCGTGGCGATTCTTAAATCTCCAATAATAGATGCCTTGAGGTTTCTCTACAGCCTTACATTTGCCAACGGCTCGACTGAGAGCTATGTGCTAGACTTCCCGTATCACCCTTACCAGCAAGTACAGGTTACGACCACGCGGACTGCTCCCATTGCCTCTAAGGGAGAGTTCAAAATCCTCACCGGCTCATTCGGACAGAACGAACAGAACGTGTATATTAGAATTAAGTGAGAGGCTTTGGAGTAAGGAAGGAGACGATAGATTTGAAGAGAATAATACTGGTGGTGATCATTATGGTTTCATTTTCGGCCTTTGGTGCAAGCATACCGAGAGATCGCATACAGAAAGGACTCGAGGTTTTGAAGTCGCTTTCGGAAAGTGAAGACAGCGGTTCCTTTATCGAACTCCTGAGAAAGTCGAACGGAATCGTTATCTACCCTGAAATGGTGAAGGCTGCTCTGGGCTTCGGTGGACAGTATGGAGAAGGGTTTCTGCTCAGGCGAGACGAGACGGGCAACTGGTTCGGTCCCCTCTTTGTCAGATTGTACGGTATCAGTTACGGGTTCCAGGCAGGTGTGCAGAAGAGCGGACTTGTTCTCGTCATAATGAACAAACAGGGTATCGAGGGTTTTCTCGGTAATAACGTAACCCTTGGTGGAAGCGCTTCAATCTCTGCAGGCCCGACTGGCAAGACTCTATCCGCGGATACTGACTACAAGCTCGAGGCAGCCATATACTCCTATTCGATAAGCAACGGTCTCTTTGCAGGCATCTCGCTCGGTGGTTCGATTATCAGGCAGGATACTGATGCCGACAAGGAGTACTTCAGTGAAAAACTGACTCCGAGAGAGATAATTGACAGGCCCGCTCTGGGAAGTGAGATCGAAGAACTCATGAACTTCCTGGACAGTTTGATATCTCCCGGTACCAATTAGTAGTAGGGCAGAGTTTTTCTAGTTGAAAGGGAGTTTTGAGAGTGCAAGATGACTGTCGTGGGACAGTCATTTTTTTCGATACCTTCCGCCTATAAAACTGATAAAATAAGTAGGATTAAGTCGAGACAGCAAATTATCTGAGAGCTTAAGGTTTCTGTCTTATAAGGCTTAGAACAGGGGAGGTATATCTATGAAACGACGTCTAACTCTGGTTTTAGTGATAGTATTCACGCTTTCTCTGACTACGACCACTCTGGCTTTCGGGATCGGAGAGAGTGTCTTCTCGCCGCCCGTCATCGCGACCGCCATGGGAGACGGGACGGGTTCGTTTGTCGTTGAGATTGTCAGCCAGTGGAATGGGCTTGAGTACACAAACATGCTTGCACTTACAACAGAAATTCTCGAAGAGATGCTTCTACTGGATAATTCCCCGCGGACTCTCCTGTTGGCTACAGGAGTTCTTGTCGAATCTGATATTTGCACCGTATGCGGCGACGCCGAAATGGATATTGAGAAGGAAGTTAAGAGGATTGAAGACCTTATTGTGCTGGCCAGAGAATCGGGACTTCTTATAGTAGGGATGCACATTGTTGAAGCTTTTCCAACTCCCGAGCGATCGTATGAGCAATCGATATCTCTTATAATGCCCCGGGCGGATCTGATATTACTTGTCAGTCCAGGCGGGGCGGACGAGTATTTCGGAAATCTTTCCGAAGTAAACGGAATCCCTTTGATAAGCGTCAACAGTGCGATGGAACTTGGAGGTGCTTTGCAGGCTATATTCCCACGATAAGATCTTGCCCGAAAAAAACGAAAGCGCCGTCAGGACTGGTCCGTCAGGGAGTAACCATCTTCTAGAACTTTGACGCAGGCTTCCACAACAGTCGGATCGTACAGCCTTCCTGATTCCTTGACTATCTCATCGATTGCCGCTTCGAGCCCCAGTGCCTCTCTATATGGACGGTGTGAGGCCATAGCTTCCACCACATCGGCCACAGCGATTATCTTTGATTCGAGTCTTATTACATCGCCCTTCAGTCCTCCTGGATAACCGGAACCGTCTAGCCTCTCATGGTGCTGCAAGACAATATCCGCAACTGGCCAGGGAAGATCGATCTCCTTAAGAATGTTATAGCCGTTCTTCGAGTGCTCCTTTATAAGGTTGAACTCAATGGCAGTAAGCTTTCCGGGCCTTGTAAGTATCTCTGTCGGGATCGATATCTTTCCTATGTCGTGCAGCAAACCGGAGACCCTGAGACAGTCACAGGTCTCTTGGTCCAGGCCCATCTCTTTTCCTATCGCGACTGCGAGATCACTGACATTCCTCTGGTGACCGGCGGTGTAAGGGTCCTTGGCGCTCACGATATCTGAAGCGGCCCGCACGAGAGCATTAAAAGCCGCTTCAAGTTTCTTTGAGGACTGTTTTTTCTCAGTTATGTTCTGACTTATCTCGACAACACCCGAGACGGCACCGTTACTCCCAAATACGGGATAGGCATGCACAAGCCAGATTTCCTCAAGACCATGCGCAATCTCTTGCTCTTGAGGTTTCGAGCTGGAGATGGCTCTGGCTAGAACGCAATTATCGCATTTGTCTCCGTAGCCCCATATATCGAAACATCTTTTCCCTTCAATGTCTCGCTCTTCAAGTCCTAGCCTTTGCGCCACAGCCCTGTTCGCCCATATAACTCTCTGCTCGGTGTCATAGTAGATTATTGATTCGTTCGTGGTGTTGAGAATCAGCGACATCTCTTCTTCAGAACTCCTCAGCGCTTCAAGAGCCTCCTTTTCCCCGGTTATCTCGCGGGCTACTCCTGTGAAATACGGAGGTTCGTCCTCGTTGTCTCTAGTGGCATATCCGTTTGCGGAAAACCATTTCCATGTTCCGTCGGTATGCCGTGCTCTATATTCAACTGACGGCAGGTTCTGACTTCTGTTTTCGATAAAGGCCTTGCTGAGGGCGTTATCTACTGTCTGAATGTCATCTGGATGAATGAACTCTCTGTAAGAGTGGCCGACTACGTCTTCGAGATTGTGACCAAGAAGCCTTTCCCAGGCTAGAGAGACGTATCTGAAATCCCCTGTGCCGTTTGTGGTGAAGATAATATCGTGGGTGTTTTCAACAAGCATTCTGAATCCCTTTTCACTTTCCCTTAGTTTCTCTTCCGTTTCCTTCAAAGAAGAGATATCGATAGCCGTTGTGAAAACGTATGGTTTGCCGGCAATATCGATAATGTTTACGGAGAGCAGGACGTGAATCTTCCTGCCGTCTTTGCCAAACAGTATAGTCTCTTCATCTCTAATAGCCCCGGAACTCTTCAACCGGGAAATTATCTTTTCTCTATAATCTGCATCGATCATTAATATCTCAGTCGATCTTCTGCCTATGATTTCCTCTCTGGAAAAACCGGAGACTTCGCAGAATTTCTGATTTACCTCCACGTATTCACCTGTTTCGAGATCGGTCAGTCCAATGATCAGAGGACTGGAGTGAAAGGCTTTAGAGAACTTCTCTTCGGACCACTTCAAGGCGGAGACGTCCTTACTGATACCGAACAATACGGGATTGCCGTCCCAAAAGCCTTTGGTGATACTAGTTTCCACCGGTATGACTTCTCCCGTCTTCGAGACGAGCGGGATCGGACAGTGATTGCATTTGCCGGCAAGCATATCCTCAATGACTTTCGCGGCTTCCTCTCTTCTGCTTTCTGGGTGAACCTCGAGCACGGGTTCACCTATCAACTCATCGCTGGAGTAGCCGAGACGCTTCTTTACGGCTTCGTTGAATTCAAGAATACTCCCCCGATTGTCGAGTATGAAGACGAAGTCATCGATACTGTTGAAGAATTTTCGGAAATTCTCTTCGCTCCTGCCAAGTTCTTCCTCAAGCAGCTTCTGTTCAGTTATGTCCTGTGCAAAACCCTGAACACATACGACTTCCAGTTCTTCGCTGAACTCGGCAACGCCAACTGCGTGTATGTATCTCAACTCGCCGGTATCCTGCCTTACTATGCGGTGGACTATGTCGTATGGGATTCCCTTTTTTGCCTCTTCAAAGGCCTTCTCTATCTGAGGAATATCTTCTGGATAGGCGATGTTTGTAAGCTTGTCGGTCGAAAGAGTCCCCCGCTTTACTCCGTGTATGTCACACCATTCATCGCTGAAGGTCCAGAGGCCGGGCTTAACATCCCACTTCCAGGCACCCATCTTCGCGAGCCTCAATGCCTGTTTCATAAGAATGTTCTGGTTTCTGATTTCGAATTTGCTTTTCCTTATCTCCGAAATGTCTCTTGCGATACTTACCACAAATCTCTCGCCAGCATCTTCCATAAGCGTCGAATGGATTTCAACGGGAATCAGTTTTCCGCTCTTTGAACGGTGCATACTCTCGATTGTACGCGATTGCCCCGGCTCCAGTTCGAGCCAGAACGCCCTGTATTCACTCATCCTGACTTTTTTGTCTATTCCGTCGATCGAAAGTAAGCAGAGTTCATCTCGCGAATAACCGAGAGTATTTATTGCCCTGCTATTCGCAAACACTATATTGCCTTCCATGTCAATCACGAACAGCATATCTGCTATAAAATTCGCAAGAGCCTCGAAGTCTCTCATACTTGCCTCCCAAAAGCTTTGAAGGCTTTCCAGAATCTCTTTGAAACTAACTTTCCAGAAAGTCCGAGCACTTCACCAAAGCAACATATTGCAAATTCGTGCCAGGATCGCTGTCAACGTCTAACAAAAAGAGAAAGGTATACTCAGCTCTTCACCAGAGTGTATCTTTCAAAGAGCTTTACAGTGAACCAGCCGCAGAAAACTCCGAGGCAGACCCCCGCCAGAACATCTGTGAAGTAGTTGAAATAGACATAGGTTTTCGACAGACAGATCAGAATAGAAATCAGTAGAACCGGAACTCTCAATGATCTCACATCTTTCCATATTATGAAAAGGTATGCGAAGGCAACGGTCACCTGAGCGGAGGGAAATGAGAATGTCTCTGGTAAAGGGAATATTATGCTGTATCCCTCCAGAAACTCGAAAGGCCTCACCCTTGAGAGAATCGGTTTCAAGATCACAAAGCTTAAGAGCAAAGAGAGGATCAGTCCTATCGATGTCTTATAACCGATCCTTCTGTATCTGCGATCGAACAACAGAAAGACTGTAAGTAACATCCACACGAGAGAGCCTCTAGATAGAAATAGCATGAAAGACATCAGTATGTCCATGATGTTCCCCGAAACGATTGAGTTCATCCGGTCCATAAGTGATAGCTCAAGTTCGTTCAATACCGACCACATCGCAACCTCCGTATGCTGCCAGAGAAATTATACAATACAAAAGCGGCCCGATTTGCGGACCGCTCTTCAAGACAATTTTCTGTACTGTTGACTTACTTCAATCTCGCCTGAAGCGCCGCTATTTCGTCCGCGCTCAGCCCTACTCTGGACTGAAGGTAATTCATTGCTACTTCCTTAATGTTTGAGTCGTCAACGGGATTGCCGTCGTTTATAGAGACGAAGATATCGACAATGATCTTTTCGACAGCCGAGTATGCCAGTGTACCTTTCTTCACATTGAAGTAGTTCTCGTAGGACTCCACGTAATCGGCGTAAATCTCTTCGGCGCTTGCGTTCATTATCGCTCCGAGAAGAGCTGCAACCATTCCGGCCCTGTCCTTACCTTCGACACAGTGAACGAGATAAGGCGCATCCTTCTCGATCATGAACAGCAACCCAAGCTTCAGCTTCTGGGCAAAATCGTCGCTTAGAAGATCGACTCCCATATTCAGGTTGATCATATTTCCCTGCTCGCCTATCGATTTGTAGTATTCGGAATAAGCAAGATTTGCGGCAAGTTCTTCGTCTGAATCTGAAAGATTGATTACGGTCTTTATGCCGGCATTTTCGATGAGCATTGCGGCAAAGGGAGAACGCGGATCGCTTATAGAAGGGTGAGAACAGCGATAGAGCTTACCGGAGGCTATATCGCCCATCGAGATCTCCCTGAAGTTCGCGAATACTTCATCACTTGCGTAGTCGCTTCTAACATCTGTTCTGACGAGATGTCTTATTTCCAGTTCATCAAGGTAAGCACCCTTCTCTACGAGAGCCAGTCTAACAGCATCCCCAACATTGAGACCGTAAACCTGGGAAAAGTTTCCATAGTTGATTGCCAGGAGAACATGGTCTCCGGAGTATCTTACAAGTGGCCTTCCTCTGTCAACGTCACCATACGTTGTAACGAAGGGAGCAATCAGGACTGTCGAGCCAAATCTTACCTGAACAAGGTCGCCAGCCTCGATCGCTGCATAGACAACGGCTTCCACAGGAATGTTCGTGTGAACGTTTCCATATTTGTCGACTTCCTGTACCGCACCGACAATGTTAGCAACTACCAGCACGGAAAGGACGAAGATCACACTAAGCAATAGACCTTTTCTAAACATCACGCACCTCCCACCTATTCATGAAATCACAGCAGTGTTTACAGAGCAATTATATCATCATGGGATTCCCCGATGGAAAAGCGAATCCGGTATTGTCGGGATTCGCTTGAGATCGAGTTATAAAAATTATAAATTCGCGAATTTCGGCATTCGTCAATTCTTATCAATTGCGTAGAGAGCAGCGTACAGACCACTCATCAGCTGAATCTGTACAAGTTTCTTGATAGGTATAACCGAGTAGTCGAGTTCTTCTTCTAGTCTTTCGCCCATTTCCGTCATCTCTTTGTAAACTGATTCGGCTGCCACTTTGAACTCTTCATCCCCGGTCTTATCGAAGTTTAGCAGCAGTATTCTCCGAAGCATTCCCCAAATAAGCATTTTATAAGTTTGAGAAACAGGACCGTTATCGAAAGCCTCTGCGACAGTCGCTTTGTTTTCGAGTTCTTTGGCATTTTTCGCCCAGTTTTCCTGCACGGGAAGATACTTGTCTGCTGACTCGATAAAGTGTTCAAGGGCTATCTTGAGAGGAGAATCTATCACAACTCTTTCTTTGAGGGGGAAGTAGATGTCTTTTATCTTCTGATAGTTATCCTTGGCGTTTTCCAGATTTGCAAGTACTAAATCTCTTCTCACGAATTCAGTGCTGGACTGATCTTCGATCTTCGGATTGTAATAGTATGGTACCTCGCAGACCAGTTCAAAAACTTTCTCGTTGAAAAGCTTGCCATAGGCGTAGCTGCATGTTCCGGCCTTACCTATTATCTCTGCCGGATCCTTGTCAGAGTTGGCAGCGTAGTATTCGTAACTATCTTCAGTTGTGGGCATCTTGTAGACGGCGTCTGCGTACTTCACCGCATAAGGCATCTCCGGTTCTCCTAGAGCCGCGGGAATATCGAGATCTTCGTAAGCCTTTTCAAAAATCGGATATAGAAGCGGCGCGTCTTCGGAAATGTAATTGTAGACACCACCAAAACCAGCATTATGCAGGCTGTATATGAAGACCGGTTTCTCTTCCTCGATGATTTTCATTAGAGCTTTAGTCTCCGGTATCGGATCGTTGTTATCAAGAGTCTTGTATTTGATCGGGAATGTCCATTCAACCTGCTGGTAACTGGCCGGTCTGTAAAAATTGAGAGCGTAGTTCAGAGGTGCGTACGGCCCCTTGAACCACCCTTCGTTGAGCTTCGCACCGTCATTATCTGCCACCTTTACTATAAACCAGCTGACGTCTTTGAACGTGTTCCGAAACTTCTCGTTCTCTGCCAACTGTTCCGAAAGATACTCAAGCATCATACTTCCAATCGGCTCATTGGGATGTGGAAAGCCGTACATCAGTATGGCCTTTGACCCGTTTCCAATCTTCAGGCAGTATATAGGATCACCGGCCATAGACTCGCCGATTCGGTAGAATTTCACTAGATCGGGAAACCTTTCTGCAAGCTTCCGGCTAGATTCGTTCAATTCATCTACCGTTTTGAAAAACTCATAGTCGGGTACATTCTTGATCACTTCCTTGATTACACTCATCATAACCTCCCTTATACGTAATGACAGGCAACTTGTCTATTGTTACCCATAGGTCGCAACGTGGGTTCTTCAACTGCACATTTCTTCTGAACGATCGGACATCTGGAGGCGAATCTACAACCAGGAGGCGGATCTATCGGGGTAACCACTTCTCCCGATATCCTGTATCTTTGCTTCTCTTCCCTGGTTATAGTTGGAGAATATGAAACCAGAGCCCTAGAATAAGGGTGCAACGGACTTCTCAAAATGTCTTCTCCAGAAGCGATTTCCATTATCTTCCCCGCATACAAAACCATAATTCTCCCACAGATATAGGTTGCAACAGATATGTCGTGTGTAATGAAAAGCATCGCCGAGCCGAGTTCTTTCTGAGTGGAGAGCAATAGGTTCAAAACGCCTGCCCTGACAGAGACGTCCAGCATCGAAACGCACTCATCGGCTACTATGAATTTGGGATTCAGTAGCACCGATCTCAGTATAGATATTCTCTGTAACTGACCTCCGCTCAACTCATGTGGGTATCTCGTCAAGAGACCTTCGGCCGGGGTAAGTTTCGCATGGTTCATTGTCTCTATCATCTTTGCCAGTCTATTCTCTGGACTGCTGTCAATCCCGTTTATCTTCATGGGCAGATCTATGCTCTTGTATATCATTACTCTCGGGTCAAATGAGTCGTAAGGATTCTGGAAGACCATCTGCATCTTTCTTCTAAATTCTCTGTCTTTTCTATACTCTTTGCCGGAAATCGTCTCTCCAAGTAATTCTATAGTACCGCTCTGTTCTTGTTCTAGCCTGTTAATGACCCTTCCCAGAGTTGATTTTCCGCAACCGCTCTCGCCGAGAACTCCAAAGATCTCTCCATCCCTTATCGAGAAGCTCAGGTTGTCTACTGCCTTCACGAACTGCTTTTTTCCGAATTTTCTGACTGGAAAGTACTTGACAAGATTTTTGACTTCAAGTATATTTCTAGCCATTTATCTCACCGGCCCTGAGACATTTGACTTTCCTTTTCCCGAAATCGACCAGATCTGGTTTCCGCTCCATACATCTGTCCTCTCTGTAAATACATCTATCATAGAAGACGCAGCCTTCAGGCGGGTTGACAAGATCGGGAAGAGTTCCGGGGATACCTTTCAGACCACTCCCGTGAGGATTGAGGTCTGGATGAGACTCAACCAGAGCCTTAGTGTACGGGCTAAAAGGACTGAAGATCACGTCCTTCACATTGCCCAATTCCAGTAGCTCGCCGGCATATAGAATTGCGATTTTCGTACACAGTTCATTAACTACGCCTATATCATGCGTAATCATCATCACAGTAAGGCCAAACTCCTTTACAAGTCTGTCTATCTCATCCAGTAGCTGTCCCTGTGTTATAACATCCAGGGCAGTGGTCACTTCGTCCAAAATAACCAGCCTCGGATTGAATATAAGGCTCAGACATATCATTATCCTCTGCATCATGCCTCCACTTAGTTCGTGCGGATACATTTTAAGTATCTCCGATGGTAGATTGACTACCGATAGAAGCCCTAGAAGTTTTTCCTTAGCTTCCTCTTTCCTCGTTTCCGGCCTGTGAGCAAGGATAGTGTCATACATTTGGTCGAATATTTTGTGAACCGGACTGAGCACACTCATAGCTTTCTGGAATACAATCGACATTTCCACCCAGCGCAGTTCGTCGAATTCAGCATCGGAGATCTTCGAAATATCTCTGCCATTCAGAACAATCTCGGCGGCCTCCATATTGCCATTTTTGGGTAGAATTCGCATTAATCCATGCGCAAGTGTGCTCTTTCCCGAACCGGATTCGCCGATAATGCCGATGATATCTCCTTCATTCACATCCAGCGAAAAGTTCCTTACTGCCTTCACGACTTTGCTTTTGAGTCTGTAGTTTATATTCACGTCTAGAATCCTCAGCAAACCCATGCTACTCTCCTTCCTTTGTTTTTGGATTGAAGGTATGCTGCAATCCATCACCAATGAAGGAAAACGCGAGTACTGCAAGTACCACGAACACTCCTGGAATAACTATTGTCCATGGAGCGAAAGTCATGTATGGTCTGCCCTGAAAGATGAGTTTACCCCAGCTAGTGAGGTTTGGATCTCCAAGTCCCAGGAAGCTCAGAGCAGCCTCCGTTAGAATAGCGCCTCCCATCTGAAGCGCTGAATTTGCAATTACTGGAAAGACACCGTTCGGAATTACATGACCGAACAGTATCCTCATTTCCGATTCACCGGTAGACCTTGCAACCATAATGAAGGTTCTTTCCCTTATCGAAAGAGCCTGTCCCCTCATCAGTCTTGCGTTCGTAGGCCATGTTGTAACGCCTATTATGAGCATTATATAGAGTATGTTGCTTCCGAATATCGAGACTATTATTAGGATTAGGAAGAAGGAGGGGATCATCAGGAAGGTGTCGATTACTTTGCTCACAACATCATCGGTAATTCCTCCAAAGTATCCCGAAAAGGAACCTATGAAGATACCTATTATCGCCGATAATCCTGCGGCAACAAACCCGACAGAAAGAGAGATTCTTGAACCGAAGACTATGCGGCTGAATATGTCCCTTCCCAGATGATCAGTTCCGAACAAATGAGAAAGGGAGGGCGATTCCAGAACCTCGTTAGTCATCTCCACCGGACTGTATGGAGCAATTAACGGAGCGAAGACGGCCATGATTACGAAGACAATCAGAATAGCAAACCCAACTACTCCTTTCAAGTTAGAGAAGTACTTGTTTAGCGATTTCGAAAACCTGCTATCTTTTCTAGATAAAGTGATCCGGGTTTCGGCAGTCATCTATAAACCTCTCTATTGATATCTGATTCTTGGATCGACAATAGCATAGACTATATCGGTCAACAGAATCGCCAGACATATGCAAATCGCCATTACAAGGTATATTCCGAGAAGTAGATTATAGTCTCTTCTGAAAACTGCATCAAGCATCAATCTTCCCATACCTGGCCACGCAAATACTATCTCGACTAGGGCGGCCCCGGCAATAGAATAACCAAGGGTCAAACCAAAGATCGTTATACCGGGAAGAATAGCGTTTCTCAGAACGTACTTCCTGAAGATCTTTCTTCTCGGAATTCCTATTGCGGTGAATGTAGTAATATACTCATCGTGACTGACCTGGTCAATAGAAGATCTCGTAACTCTGAAAAATACTGGAATCTGTATTAGTACAAGAGTCAGGCAGGGCAAGAAAAGATGATGAATGATATCCCATGTTCTGGCCCATCCCTGATAATTTGCCCGAACATTGATCATTCCAGAAGTTGGGAACAGTCTTAGAGAAGATGAAAAGACCAGGATTAAGACAAGCGCAAGCCAGAACGACGGCATAGCATAGAAGATATACGCAAGAATAGAGAATATGGAATCTAGAATCTTTGTCTTTCTTCTTCCAACCCATACCGCAATTAGAGTACCAAGTACGAAAGCGACTATTGCAGCCGTTACAGTGAGCAGGATTGTTGCTCCAATACGTTCAAATATCAGTCCGTTTACACTCGTTCCATATATGAAAGAGAATCCAAGATTGCCCTGAAAGATGTTCTTGTAATAGAGACCCAGTTGAATTACAAGAGGCTTGTCAAGACCATACTGCCGCTCAAGAGCCCGAACCACTTCCACAGAAGGTTGTTCGAGACCAGAGATAAGCTGTGCGGGATTACCAGGCGCCATATGGATTATAAAGAAGTTCAGAGCGACTATGAGGAGAACCATTGGGATTATGCTCAAGGTTCTTCTGATAATGAAACGTGTAAAAGAAGACACTCTTGCCACCTCCAGGAAGAATAGGCCGGGCAGTCCGGAGACGGCCCGACCGGAGAATTCTAGAAGTTCAGCTTGATCAGTGAATAATCTCCGTTACCTACTTTTCCAGGATTGTCTATGAACATGCCTTCAACATAC
>LVBU01000635.1 GCA_001603185.1 Thermotogales bacterium Thermo_02
TACGATAGCTGCGAAAAAATGGCGATCGCTATTCATAACGGGTTGAACAAAAAAAATAATTGCCATGTTTATCTCGAAAAAATCGAGCATCAATTTGCTGAAAGTCTGCCGCTTGTAAAAGAATTCGCGAAAGGTGATTTGACCATACGCTTTAATGACGAGGGTCAAACCGAAGTTGCAAACTTCTTCAAAGAATTCAATCATTCGCTTTCTTCAATTCAAAGCATGTTTAAAAGAATTTTCGAACTTGTGGAAGTCACAACTAATTTAGCACGGCAGATTTCATCCGATACGGAAAGCTTATACATTGGCGCGGATCAACAAAATATGCAATCGGGACAAATCGCTACGGCGATTGAACAGATGGCAAACACAATTTATGACAACACAAAAAATTCAGATCAGGCTTCCGTAAACGCGCGCGAATCCGTAACAAAAGCAAATTCCGGCGGTGATATTGTAAAACTTACTGTAATCGGAATGCAAAACATAATACAGGTTGTTTACGATGCCGCGAAAACAATTCGTCATCTCGGCTCTAGCAGCGAACAAATTGGTGAAATTGTTCAGGTTATAAATGACATTGCGGATCAGACAAATCTTTTGGCATTAAACGCTGCAATTGAAGCGGCGCGCGCGGGTGAACAAGGCCGGGGTTTTGCTGTAGTTGCCGATGAAGTTAGAAAGCTTGCCGAAAAAACAACCAAAGCCACAAAAGAAATTTCGCAGATGATTATAAACATTCAGAATGACACCAACGCCGCTGTTGTTTCGATTGAAAAGGGTTCTGAAGAAGCCGAAAAAGGAAGAGTTCTTTCCGAAAAATCCGGAGACGCTTTGACTGAAATAATAACAATGGCAACACACACAGTCGACGCGATTAACAACGTCGCATCCGCTAATGAGGAATTATCCGCGACCGTTGAACAGTTGAGCAGTAGCATTCAATCTATCAGCGAAGTAACCTCAACTTCAACAATGTCAATTAAACATGTTGCCGGTTCGGCCGAAAAATTAAATAACCACAGCCAAGATTTAAACACACTTTTAAAATCTTTTAAAGTGAACGGTACTACAAAGGAGCTCGCACAAAATTAATTTGGCATTTAGTTTCTATTTGGCCAAAGTATCTTGAGTAAACAAGGTGCTTTGGCTTTTTTGTTTTGTGGTCATAATTTTTTCGTTCATTTATTTTTGTGCCTTGGAACAAAAAGTATTAA
>LVBU01000636.1 GCA_001603185.1 Thermotogales bacterium Thermo_02
TCTATGGAGTTTCTGCCGAGCAGGTTATAGACAGAGTAGTCTCAGCAATTGGATATGCCAGGGAACAGGGGATGAAACCGACCTTTATGGGCTGGGATACCACACGCTCGACCTTTGATTATGTGTTCAAGGTTTTTACAGAGATTGCAAGACAAGCTAAGCCGGAGAGCATTGTCTTCGTGGATAGTTTCGGCGTCGCCTCACCCTTTACTATAGAGTTCGTCTTCTCAGAACTCTCCAGAGCTATGCCGGAAGTCCCCCTTGAATTCCATGTTCACAACGAGTTCGGACTGGCAATGGGTTCTGTTTTCGCTGCCGTAAGAGGTGGGGCGTCGGGAGTCCACAGCTCGATCAACGGACTAGGCGAGAGAACGGGAAATGTGGCAACTGAAGAAGTTGCAGCAGGATTGAAGCTACTGATGGGAATAGACACGGGGGTCAAACTTGAGAAGATTGGATATACTTCCAGACTTGTGGAAGATATCTCCAAGATTCCTGTCGCCAACAACAAACCTGTGGTCGGAAAGCGCCTATTTTGGGTCGAGTCAGGAATCGTAGTGGACGCCATAGATAAGCTAAATGAAGCAGGCATAGAACCGGCTATGACCCCATATCTCCCTTCTCTTGTCGGTATGGGAGAAGTTCAGGTGAAACTTGGAGCCTTCAGCGGCCAGGCAAGCGTCAAGTACTGGTTGAAGAGAATGGGAATCAGCGTCTCAGATGATCAACTAGAAGAACTCACAGAGATTGTGAGGAAGGAAGGAAGAATAAGGGGCACTGTGCTTGAACTAGATGAATTCAAGAAGATTGTGAGTGATTACCTAGCATGAGCCTCTATATCCTGGTTATAAATCCCGGTTCCACTTCCACCAAGATGGCCGTATTCGATGGAAAAAGTGAGCTGTTTCGCAAGACGCTGGTTCTAGAAGACAGTCAGCTCGATCTCCCGCTCTTTCCAGAGCAATACGGGATCAGGAAACAACAGATCCTATTGGCTCTTGAAGAATCTGGAATCCACCCTTATGAACTGAGCGCAGTGGCAGCCAGAGGCGGAAGGCTTAAGCCGCTGGCTTCGGGAGTATACAGAGTGAATGAGGATATGTTGCGCGATGCCAGAACTGGTCTGCAGGGCATCCACCCTGCCAACACGGCGGTCTTAATAGCCTCGGAAATTGCCAGAGAGAACGGCATTGAAGCATTCACAGTAGATCCGATAAGTGTGGACGAGTTGGCCGATTGGGCAAGAATAACGGGTATAGCAGGCATAACCCGAAACTCATTATCACATGCTCTTAATATGAAAGCAGTAGCAAGAAAGGCTGCTCAACACATTGGAAAGAAGTATGAAGAAGCCAGAGTAATAGTAGCGCACCTTGGAGGTGGTTCCTCGATAAGTGCGCACCTCGATGGAAGAATGGTGGACCTCTACAACAGCGACAAAGAAGGCCCGTTCGCTGTGGAAAGGGCCGGTGGCCTGCCAAGTCATGAGCTGGCCGAATTCTCTAGATCTAGAGACGACTATCTAGATGTTCTGACTCACTCTGGCGGCCTCTTTTCACACTTTGGAACACGAGATGTGGAGAGTATAGTCGAACTGGCTATCGAAGATGATACCAGAGCGGTTGTAGTTTTGAAAGCTTATATCTATAATATTGCAAGATACATCTTCAGTCTTATGGCCGTTTTTGGCGGTTATCCTGACGTTCTAGCTCTTACGGGAGGAGTGATGAAATCCAGATACATTCGG
>LVBU01000125.1 GCA_001603185.1 Thermotogales bacterium Thermo_02
TTTCAACACCGCCGACCAGTACCATATCATATACTCCGGTGGCTACCATGAGCATTCCCATTCTGAAGGCTAGTCCACCCGAGGCACAAGCATTTTCAACTCTTAAAGTAGGTATGGTTTTCAGCCCGAGCTCTTCAGCCGTCAAGGCGCTTATGTGACTCTGTCCGCAAAGAAACGAGCTGTTGAAGTTCCCTACATATAGCGCCTGTATCTTTTCTCGAGAAACTCCCGAGTCCTCTATCGCTTTGTTGCCAGCTTCATTTATCAGACTGCGCAGGCTTCTCTCGGGAAGGCTTCCAAACTTTGTTTCACCCACACCCAGTACAGAGACTTTTCTCAATTGGTTCACGCTCCTCACAGTACAAGTCCGCCGTCTACAACTATCGTCTGGCCGGTGATATAAGAAGAATCATCACTGGCGAGGAAGAGGTAGACTTTAGCTATTTCTTCAGGATTACCTATTCTTCCGAGAAGCGTTTTCGCTTTCATCATGTCAAGTACTTTTTCTGGAACTGTTTCAAGTATCGGAGTCATTATGAAACCCGGACAGACCGAGTTAACACGGATCTGAGTGCCCTTATGAGAAAGCTCTTTGGCCCAGGTTTTAGACATGGCTATGACTCCCGCCTTGGATGCGGAGTAATTACTTTGTCCTTTATTACCCCACAGTCCAACTACCGATGATGTATTAATAATTGATCCTGTCCCTTTTTCTCTCATGAGGGGAGCTACTGCCTGAGTCATATTGAAGACTCCCTTGAGATTTACATTGATGACAGCATCCCATTGCTCTTCGGTCATCTTCGAGAGAAGTGCATCTCTGATAATCCCGGCGTTGTTTACAAGCACATCTATTCTGCCGTGCCGATCACTTATCTCCTTCACGGTTGCGAAGACAGCCGGTCTGTCCGAAATATCGAGAGGATATGTTTCTTCTGACCCTGCAAGTCCCTCTGCTTCTCTTGCAAGATTGTCAAGGCCTTCTTTGGAAACATCACAGGCCGCTACCAAGGCACCTTCGGTGGCGAAGAGAAGAGCAGCTGCTTTTCCAATTCCGCTCGCTGCGCCGGTAATAACACAGACTCTGTCTTTCAGCTTCATTGCGTCACCCCTATATTACGTCTAGAATTTTACCCAATGAGGTTTCTGCCAGTCTCCTGTTTTGAACTGTTGAGGATGAACGGCAACCCACTCGGGGACTCCATCATTTAACTGCCACTGGAAGAGAATTCCCTGTGCATAATCTCCACCAAACTCAAGATCGTGATACTTTGTGAACTTCACAGGTGCAACTGTTATTGTATTGTTTTCGCCGCCGGGGAAGTCCGTTTCCTCCAGAGACTTTATGATAGCTTCAGTGTCTTTCGTGTTTCCAACCCTTTCGAGAGCTGCCTTCAAGACATACAGAGAGTCATGTGAACTGAAAGCGGCAAAGCCTGGTGCTATACCATATCTTGTTTTGAACGTTTCGTAGAATTCAAGAGTTCGTGCAGTAAGATTTGCCGGACCGCCGTTCGGATATGCCGAAGTCTCATATACGCATTTCCCATTTGTCTGATCGTAGAACTCCGGCTTCAGAGCAGGGCCTACGGCTCCAACTATCGCGAAATTGGGCTTAATATCGTACCATTGTTTGACGAATTGAATCCCATCATCGGTTACGATCGCATCTATAATTATCTGTACTCCGGCCTGTTCCGCTCGCTTGAAAATTGGCGCGAAGTCGGTTGTGCCTTCTGAGAAGTAGCTTCTGAATACTACTTCAAGACCTGCTTCTTCACAGATAGCGGCTGCCGTCTCTGCAATGTCTCTTGAATAAGTCCAGTCCAGAGTTATTATTCCAACCTTGGTCAGATCGTATTTTGGTGCAAGGTCTTCGGCTATGAATTTGCCTATCGATACTGCCTGTTTTGTGGAATCTAGAGTTCCGACTCTGAAGTAGTATTTGTACTTGTCATAGTCGCTCTCTATCAACGATATTACTTGAGGCGAAGCCGCTCCAGTTCCAAGCCATATGATTTTGTATCTGGGCAAGTCATTCATAGCTCCAAGGACTGAACCACTTGAATAACCTCCCATGATGAAATCTACTCTGTCTCTCAAAACCAGTTTTGAGATTGCCGACTTAAGTTTTTCGGCTGAAACACCATCATCCTCAAACAGCAACTCGATCTTTCTTCCAAGGATTCCTCCAGCCTCGTTTATAGCTTCGGCAGCGTAAAGAGAGCCGTAACGTATCCATGAACCGGCCTCCTGTTCGAACGGTCCCACAACACCAATCTTTATGGGATTGGCTGCGAAAAACACAAGACTTGCAGTGAGCAAAACACATGCAGTAACAAGTGCCTTTTTCATAAAAATCCACCTCCTGTCTTCTATGAAATACCGAAATATGCTCTCACCAACTGAGAGTCTTTCGCCAACATGTCAGGCGTTCCCTCGGTTACGATTTCTCCCTGTTCCATTACATAAACTCTGTCTGCAATGTCCAGAGCCGCGACAGCGTCTTGTTCAACCACGAGAACGGTTTTTCCGGAATTCACGATCTCTTTTATAGCTTCGAATATCTGTTCCTTCAAAATGTGAGCCAGACCAGTTGAAGGTTCATCAAGAAGTAGTATTTCCGGGTCAGTCATCAAACCCTTGGCAAGCGCGAGCATCTGTTGCTCTCCACCGCTCATTGTCCCGGCTCTCTGATTTTTTCGCTCTGCCAATTTCGGAAAGAGGTTCATGCAGTATTCAAACAACTCTGCTTCTCTCTGTTTTGAAGTTGTACGCGAGGCTGCCAGCATCAGGTTTTCTTCAACTGACATATCGGGGAAATTGTGTCTGTTCTCTAGTACATGGCAGATTCCCATTCTTGATAGCCTGAAGAACCTGGTCTTCACAATGGAATTTCCCTTGAATAGTATCTCGCCGGCGCTCGGGGATATGATATTTGTTATGGTCCTCAATAGAGTTGTCTTTCCGGCTCCATTGGGTCCAAGTACGGCAACACACTCGCCTACAAGGACATGCAGGCAGACATTATGCAAAATCGTTGATTTGCCGTAACCGGATTTCACGTCCTTTATCTCAAGAATTGACAAATCTGCTCGCCCCCTTTCCCAGGTATGCCTCTATGACAAATGGGTCCTCAGAAATCTCCTTCACCGACCCCTGCGCTATCAACTTGCCCCTATCCATAGCAACAACTCTCTGGACAAGCTTCATAAACTCTCTCAGTTTGTGTTCTATGATCACGATGGTCTTTCCCTTATCGTGAAAACGTGTGATAACTTCGGCAAGAGGTTCTACTTCAAGCGGGTTCAAGCCGGAAAAGGGTTCATCCAGAAGAAGCACCTCGGGATCGCTCACAAGAGCACGTGCGAATTCAACAAGCTTTCTCACTCCGTGGGAGAGATTGACTGTAAGCTCATCAAGATAAGATTCAATTCCAACTTCTGAAGCTACCGCAAATATGTGCTCATCACGCCTGTTCTTTGAGGGAAGCTTCATGGAAATTCGGGGAGATAGGCATGGGATCAAGAGGTTTTCATAGACCGTCAGTTTATCGAAGAGTCTGACAATTTGGTAGGTCCGAACAATGCCCAACGTAGCGACTCTGTCGGAGGTCAGATTAGTTATCTCCCTGTCGCGATAGAAGACTTTGCCCTCGGTCGGTCTGAAGAAGCCGGACAGCACATTGAAGAGGGTCGTCTTTCCTGCGCCGTTTGGTCCGAGTATACCTAGTATTTCTCCCTTATAGACTTCCAAGGAAAAGTCGCTTACGGCAACCAATCCTCCAAAGCGTTTCGATACCCTTTCAGTTCTTAGAGTAACTTCGTTCACGGCTTTCCCTCCTTCCTTTAGAGTGTCTGTTGGAAAACATGAAACTGAAAAGGCCGCCGGGTACAAAGAGAACCATTACTATCAGGACTACCGTGTAGCTCAGATTCTTGAAATCTCCGAAAGCTCTTATGAACTCTGTTATCAGGGATATAGCAAGGCCTCCCAGAGCTGCCGGTATAACATACCCCACACCTCCGACGGTAGCCATGATAATCACCATGAGATTGGCATGAAAAATGACATCTCTCCCTATGTAACCGTAAAAATGAGCGAGCAGGGCTCCGGTTGCACCTGCAAAGGCCGCACTGATCGATATGGAAAGCAACTTATACTTCGTCACGTTTATACCGGAACTCCTGGTTGCACTTTCGTCTGACTGTATTGCTTTAAGTATCAAACCCATGTTCGATCTCCCAAGGAAGTACAGTATCGCAATTGAGATGACCGAGAAGACCAGAACATAATAATAAGAGCCTTCTATGCTCTCGGAAAGATAAGGAAGTCCGTAGAGCCCATCTTCTCCTCCGGTGACCCTTGCAAAGGCGAGCACGAGGTTTTGCGCTATCACAACCAGAGCAAGTGTGGCAAGCGCGAAGTAAGGACCGTGAAGCCTCAGAGTCGGTATGCCTATTAGAAAACCGACGAACCCCGCCGCTAAGAAGGCTAGAATTATCGCCGGAAGAGGAGGAATGTTTGCGGTCGCGGTTACCAGACCAACAAGGTAACCACCGACGGCCATGAAAGCCGAAACACCGAAGTTCTCTCTTCCTGTGAAACCCGAGAAGAAGTCCCAGCTGGCTGCAAGGACCGCGTAAGAAAGCGCTATCGAAAGGATAGTCAGAAGATACAAATCATCCCTCAGTACGGGAAGGAGAAAGAGCAGAGCGGTCAGTCCGATTATGAATGAGGCCGTTATCTTCATCTTCATGCTCCTTTCACTCCTCCTAGAAGACCCTTAGGTCTGATTATCAGCACTATTATTACGGCTACTAAGAATACGATTTCCCTCAAGTTAGGAGTCCAGTAAGTCGCAACCAGCGTCTCACCAAAACCCATCAAGAATGAAGCGATAATAGTTCCCCATATACTGCCAAGCCCACCCAGAATTACGATTGAGAATGGTTTGATAAGTGCCGGAAGCCACATTGCGGGACTTATGGCTAGAAACGGGGATACTGCCACTCCTGCGATTCCGGCAAGTGCGGCCGATATGAATGCAGTTATTGCGAATACCCTGGTTGTGTCTATTCCAACTGCTTCGGCTCCGAGCCTGTCCTGAGAGGTAGCGACAATCTCTCTTCCAGCTCTGGAGGTTTTCAAGAAGAGAACAGTCAGCACTATGCAAACTACGGAGGTGATTGTTGCAAAGACTCTTGCTCCGGGAATAGTCTCTCCGAGAAAACTGACGCTCTCCCTCATGAATGAAGGTAAACTGTAATGGCGTGCGCCGAAGACTAGCCTTAGCAAATACTCGGTAAAGTAGCTCGCTCCAAGAGTGAAGATGAGAAGACTGGATTCCTTTTTGGTGTTTTTCAAGTAGGCTAAGGGAACTCTCATGATAAATACTCCAAGCATTCCTACAAGAAAAACAGCGACTATGCAGGCGAGCCACAAGGGAAACGACCATATAGAAAACATCGTATAAGCTAAGTATCCGGCAAGCATGTAGTATGCGCCATGATACAGATTCACTACTCCGGCAACTCCAAAGACCAGAGAGAATCCCACGGCTAAGAGCATATATATACTACCGTTCAAGAATGAATTGACAAGAAGCGATAGAAGCATCTTGGTACCTCCGATCGACACCACGGGCAGTGGTGGACTCTTATTTTCTCAGAACAACAATCCGATCTTTCTGGCTTCTGATTCGAGAGTGCTTCTATGATCGGGATGAGCGATCGAAATCATAGCTTTCGCTCTTTCATAAGCAGTCTTACCTCTGAGATGGGCCACACCGAATTCGGTGACTATGTAGTCAATATCCTGCCTTGGAACAGTTACAGGTGATCCCAGAGGAAGAAAAGGAACGATCTTTGAAACTTCTCCGTTCTTGGCAGTCGAGCGGAGTGCAATTATCCCTTTTCCGTCCAGTCCATTCAATGCACTCTGCACCGCTCCCCTGTGCGTGTCGAGCTGTCCTCCGGTGCCGCTGTAATGACGAGTTCCAATCGCTTCGGAACATACCTGCCCGGTAAGATCAACCATGAGAGCAGCATTTATACTTGTCATTCTGTAATTCTTGCCAAGTACATACGGATCATTCGTAAAGCTCCCGCTCATAACGAACACAGATGGATTATTGTTGACAAAATCGTAGAGTTTCTGGGTTCCAAAAACAAAGGCACAGACAAACCTCCCCTGATAGAGAGTCTTCTTGCTGTTCGTAATCACTCCAGCCTCGAAAAGCTCCATCATGGCTTCTGTAAGCATTTCCGTGTGTACACCAAGATCCTTCTTATCGTACAGAAGCTTAGATACTGCATATGGAACTCCACCTATACCCATCTGAATTGTCGAACCGTCCTCAATTAAGTCGGCGATGAATTCACCTATTCGCTCTTCAGTTTTGGTAGGACTTATCAACGTCTCTTCGGGGAGTTTGTGATCTACTTCGATTATGTGGTCCACCTCAGAAATGTGAATGGGCGAATCACCAAAAGTTCTCGGAGCATTTGGATTTACTTCAAGCACAACTTTTCGAGCCGCCTTAATCAGATCTCTTTCGATAAAGGCAGAGCAGGAGAGAGTTAGAAAACCGTGCTCATCCATCGCCGAGGCGGAACCCACAAAGTAGTCTATTCTTCTTGAAGAAACGAGATCTGCTATGGCTTGATGAGCGTTGTTGGGGACATAGGTTACCGTATGTAGTCCCTTATCAGCGGCTGCACGGTCTCCAGGTCCGTAGAACCAGCAGTTGTTAAGGATTCTACCTTCAAACTCCTTCTTGCTGAAGAAATCGTAGGGTGACGGATTAAGAATCGTGAAAACCTCAACCCCCTTAACATCTTCACGTATCAAGTGCAAATTGCTGAAAAACGACTGTGGAGTCATTGGAATAACCGAGGTGGCAAATGTCTCTCCCGACTGTATTCCCTCGACCAGACTCTCAATAGTACATAGCTTCTCTCTGTAAATGCTTTCGTAATTCATCCGGGACCTCCTGAGTTATTCTTTAACCTTTCCCCATCGGACAACGACGGCGTTCCAAGTCCACCCTCCACCGGCCGAGACCATTAGAATTACGTTTCCATCTTTGATTCTGTTTAGCTGCAACCCCTCTTCGAGTGAAAAGATGACATCATTCTGACCAACGTGGCCGTAGTTCTCAAGGAAGACAGACTGATCTTCCCTGAGACCAAGTTCTTTAAGCATTTCATAGTGAGCGCTCCGTTTAATCTTGACCATTGAGAAGTAATCAATATCCTTTCGTTTCAGACCACTTCGCTTCAGAGCCCTGTCTATTACGCTGTACCAGTTTCCTAGGGTTACCGCGGAGAGTCTTTTCTTAAAGTCCTCGGGATCACAGGTTATGTGAAACCAGGCCTCTTCAACATCCTCCGGTTTCATGGGCCAACACTTGCTCCCACCTACTGGAACTACAAAATCCTCCGCGAAAGACCCGTCGGCAATCGCAGCACTGCCAAGAACCTCATTAATGCCTGCGTCCTTTCGAAGTAAGACAGCCGATCCTCCAGCTCCTATGTCGAAGAGAAAAGCACCAGGCTTATATCGGAGATTAATCATATCGCAGTTACGATAGCCACTGACAAGTAGAACTGTGTTTACGTCCTCACGCGAAAGAATGAGGCTCTTTCCGAGTTCAAAGCCAACTATCATAGAACCACACATTGATTCCATATCAAATCCCCACGCGTTTATAGCTCCGATCTCATGACAAACTTTGGTGAAAGCAAGCCAGTTCATATAGTCCTTATGTTGCGCTCCATCCCAGATAACAACGTCGATCTCCTCTGGAGATATTCCGGCATTTTCGATAGCCTTTCTTGCAGCGAATATCCCCATATTGCTTGTAGTATCGTTGGGTCCGGGAATTGGCTTTCTCAAAACACCAATCTTTTCGGTAACTACATCCAGAGGCAATCCCGAGGCTTTGGACATCTCTTCTGCAGACATGAAAGTCTCGGGATGATAGGTAGCGATACCGATTATTCCAGCATGATGGCTCATAGACGCCTCCTAAATAAAATACTGAATCATATGTCGAATTATACAACCTCAGCATCGATAAAACTAAACCACATTTGAGGTAGTAAGATCATGAGACAATGAACAATAAGGACATAAACCCTTATAAACAAACGAGAATGAGAATTAGAAACCTAGATTGCGAAGAACAGCTAAGCACAACACAGGTAGTAGA
>LVBU01000126.1 GCA_001603185.1 Thermotogales bacterium Thermo_02
GTCGGAAATGATATATCATGAGGAGTGTTTCACGATAATCTAGAGGAAATCCCGGAAGAGCGTTTCTTACGGCCAGACAACGTTCACGTGCTGCTCTAGCTGTCGATCTAGAGTCCATATTTGAAATATGTCCTATCGTTATTTCCCGAGAAACCCGATTAGAGATAAGAGATGTTTTGCCTGATCAAGCTGAAGAGGTGACAAAGCGTCTGCCCTCGCTCTTGCAGATACTCTTCATGAGCTTCTTTCCCAGAATCGCTGCCGTTGAAATTCCAATCAATCCCTGTGCCCATTGGCCGACCATGTGAAACTTCTCCAGACCGGGCAGCGTCCTGGTAAGTCCCTTTCCCATAGTTCGACCCGGCTTTTTTGCTGGCATCCAGACCTGCATTCCGTGGTAATTGCCTGTGAACCTCTCGACAGTCAATGGAGTAGAGACGTCGACAACCTCGACTTTCTCCTTCAATCCGGCAAGAAAAAGGTCAAGTCTATTTATGACAGTCTCTGAGATTCTTTCCTTTTCTGCTTTGTATTTTTCACCGCTTTCGCGAAGACCTTTCCAGTATGAGTAGCTTGCCGTGAAGGGGACCCTGACTACAGTACCACCCTCAGGAGCCATCCCCGTTCTGCTATTGAAGATCTCCATATCCAGTTTTTCGTATGATCTGCCCGCAAGCTCGATCTTGTCAGTCATGATCCAGGTAAGGGCATGCGGAAGCCCGGGAAAGTCTTTCTTGATTCCAAGTGAAACGTATGCATTCATCTCTTGCTCATCCGGTGGATTACTGTAGTATTCTTCGATGAAACTGTCGGTATACTTGCCGCCCAACATTCCGTAGATTGTCGAGTAGCCGTCAGCTGCAGAGATTACTCTGTCGGCCATTATCGCCGTACCATCGGTCAGTTCTATTCCGGTGGCCGTGTCGTTTTCTGTGATTACCCTCTTGACCTTTGATCGGTAGTGGATTTTCCCTCCGAGATCTTCGTAATGTCCTGCAATTCTCTTCGCGAATTCGAGGGAGCCTCCCGTGGGCCATCCAAGGAGTCTGCCGCTACAACCCGCCATGAAACTCAGATGAATCATCATCGGGATATTCGGGAAGTCGTACTGGGCAGTGGGGAACGCCTTTCTAATAAATGGATTTCTGAATCTTCCTGCAAAGTCTTCAAGCGTTACTGGGCCCCATTTCATGATCTTGGGAATATGTGGAAGCATCCTTATCATTCCCAGACCACCGGAGCCGATCGCCGCCAGCAACTCGAACCTGGTGAATTTCTGTATAGCCTTTATGTAATGCTCTACAAGGTCTTTATCACCTGGAGAGATATCCAGAAGATGGCTTCGAAGTCTCTCAATGTCGGTATAGAAGTTCAGCTCATTGCCGTCGTCATCCACTGTCCTCCTGAGTATCTTATCGAAAGTGATATCCAGACTCTTCGTGGCTCCAAGTTCCTGCCACAGAGGATATAGTTTCGAAGCGGGACTCGCACCCGCAAGATGGTGAATGCAACCGTCTATCGTGTAGCCCTTTCTCTTCCATGAAGTGCACAGACCTCCGGGTTTGTCGTGCATTTCGAAGATTTCAGTCTCGAACCCATTCATCTGTCCGTAGCAACCAGTTGCCAGCCCGGCTATTCCGGCTCCGATTATCACAATCCTCTTCATCGAATTAATCGGCGGAGACCCACTGGTTTAGCTGTGGGGAGGAAGCCGCCTGCCTCCTTTCACATAGTGGTAAGGAGCTGGATCTCTCCAGCCCCGTGTAGGCTAACCAATAGCCTACCTCCTTACGGAGTAATCTTCCTATCGCCAATGTTATCCGACAGTCTCTCGTTAGCAACACTGTCCCTACCCATCAGGACTGTTTAACCACCAACCGCAGAGCGTAAGACTTGGGAACGCATCCTACGGTGCCTATACATTTGCCGATAACGTAGTGCTCGAAACACTCAGGCTAGTCAAATAGAGCTTTTACAAGCCCCCGGCTTTAGCCGTGGGGTATTTGACTGTCTAACCTCCGACTCGCGCTCAGATGAAACAACGCAGTAGTCGAGAAGAATTATACTCTATTCGAGTGCCCGCTTACTCTTTTCGGCGTTCTGTTTACAATCTGACACAACACTCTACAGCCGCCCAGAAAACTCTCTCTTTGTGACTTGCGGCTTCCGGATGGAATCTCCTGTCCCAATCCTCACCGCTGACGTCGTCTCCCGTTGACAGCAACTGACCGTAGTCGATACTTCTGAATTGAGCAACTGCCATCAATGCGGAAGCCTCCATCTCCACCGTTATGCAGTCTTCCTGGAGCCTACGCTGGACGATGTCGCGTGTTTCGCGGTAGAAAGCATCTGTGGTCCAGGTCTTTCCCTTCAAAAAAGGCACAGCAAGTTCTCTCAAGGTCTCTTCGACCTTCTTCAGAACCCTTTCGTTTGCAGGAACTTCCCGTGAGGGCTGGAGGTAGTGATAAGAAGTCCCCTCATCTCTCACAGCTGAATCTACGACGACAATCTCGCCTCTGGGTATGTCTCTTCTCAAAACGCCGCAGGAACCACAACCGATAGCCTTGTTAACCCCCATAGCAATCAGCTCTTCAAAGAACCCCACCGCGGCCGGCGCACCGATTCCCGGATTTAGGATTGCGACGCGTCTTCCCATGTACTCCATGGAATAGACGGGGAAGAGTCCCACTTCGCTCCTTCTGTCATCTATGTGAGTTAAGAGAGCTCTTTCCAGAAGAGTATCTATTACACCCTGATAGAAAAGTATTATAGCCCTGTCCGGCATTGCTTCAAGCGGTTTGAGAACCTTCGAAGGTTCGATAACTGCCGGTACTGTTTGATCGTGCTCGAATAACGGGTAAGAGTATTCCATTTTTTGCCTCCTCCAAGTCTTTAAGATTCTACCAGAGAGAGCAAAGAGAGAGAAGAGAGTGGCATAATCAAGTTGCCAGTCCCTGGAAACTGTATAATTTAGACAATCACAATGGAGGTGGACGTTTTGAGATTCAAACTGATAGTTGCTCTTCTGCTGGTTTCGACCTTCTCTTTTGCCGGGATTTTGAACGATCCGGCCAACCGTTACAGACTCGATCTGACCTATGAATCCGGTTTTACGGGTGTTCTCTTCCACAAGATTCAGTTTGGCCAGAGCGGTACAGACTTTGACTATGTCAGAGATGGAGGCCAGGGTGTTCTCTTCCCGTTTGAGAGATTCACAGCCGGCATCACTATTGGAAAGCACACAGTCTCACTTCTCTACCAGCCTCTAACCGTCCAGACAAAAGTCAAACTGAATAGTGCTCTGGTTGTGGACGATGTAACCTTCCCGGCCGGTACCGGTATGATTCTCAACTACGGCTTCCCTTTTTACAGGATTAGTTATACCTATGAGATCCTGAGAAAAGCGAAAAGCTATCTCGCTCTCGGACTTTCTCTTCAGATTAGAAATGCGGATATTTACTTCGAATCGCTCGACGGTACCAGGTTCACAGCCAACAAGAATGTTGGTCCGGTACCGGTCATAAAGATCAAAGGAGCATTATGGCTAAATAACAAGGCCTATATCGCGACCGATATAGACGGTTTCTATGCTTCCAGCCGGTTCTTCAACGGAGCAAACTTCGATTTCGAAGGCTCGGTACTTGACGCTTCGCTTAGAGCAGGTCTTATGATGACAGAGTATCTGGAGACTTATCTGAACGTTCGTTTCATTGGAGGGACCGCTAAAGGTGTGTCACAGAATTCCGATACTCCCGACGGCTTCTCCAACAACAGACTTGCAACGATAAATGTCAGTATCGGTTTCGAGCTGAAGTAGTAGCTCCTGCTCAAATACAGAAGTCTTCAATCAGTCTCTCGCAACGGACGCGAGAGACTTTTCATGTTGGCAAGTTTCGTTTATCGGCCGTACACATTTCCTTCGTTACGAATTTTCCTATGCCATATTCTCAAGATTCGCGTTTGGTGGTATTATCTCTTCCGGCAGAATAATAGGGGGCATTGATACTTGCGTAACTTCGGCAGTCTTCTGAAAAGAACTGTCTTTGATCCGGCTTTCGTAAAGAAACATCTTATCAGGGAACTCCTATTCTGGGTTTCCATGACGCTGGCAATAGTGTCTTCGATCTTTGTCCGATTACGCCTCGAGAGTATCGATTGGGAGGTAATTGCAAAGCTCTTCAGTTTGATGTTAGTGGTCCAAGCCTTCAAAGAATATGGTGTCCTTGAATGGATGGCGCGTTCGTCATTGAAGAACCTGAAGAGCCCCAGAAGCATCGGAGTGATGATCATTCTTCTTACTGCTTCCGTCAGCGCACTCATTACTAACGACGTTGCGTTGATCACACTGGTTCCCTTAACCATGCTCATTGCTGCAAGGGCAGGGTTCGATCCTATGTGGCTCGTTATGATTCAGAGCCAGGCGGCCGATGTCGGAAGTACGCTTACTCCTATAGGCAATCCTCAGAATCTCTTTCTATTTGAAAGATACGAGATTCCAGTGGGCGAGTTCGTGTTGTATCTTCTACCTTTTACGATTTTCGGAGTCTGCTGGACACTTGTCATGAACATTCTAAACAGCAAAAAGAAGGCTTCATTCGCAATGGAAACCAGCAGAATTCGCGAGATTAAGAAACTGCTGGTGTTCATATTTGCCTTTTTTATAGTGATGCTTTCGGTGTTCAGAATACTCGACTATAGAGCAGGTTTGATCCTCACCTTCTTAATAACTCTGGTTCTCTGTCGAAGGCTATTCTTCAAGATCGACTATTTTCTGCTTGGAACCTTCGCTTTCTTCTTCGTATTCATTGACAATATCTCGAGAACCGAGTTAATAGCCGGTCTCATGAGGAAGGTCGCAGACGGAGAAATCCAGACAATGGCTAACTCGGCTCTCTTTTCTCAGATAATCAGTAACGTTCCATCGGCTATACTCTTCTCTTCATTTACTGAGAGTTACAGAGGTCTGCTACTGGGAGTCAACATAGGCGGAAGCGGAACAATAATCGCTTCTCTTGCAAACCTCATAGCTTACAGAATCTATGTAAAAGAACGCGGTCAGAACGTCAAGTATCTGGCGATTTTCATGGTATCTAGCACGATTTCCCTTCTTCTGAGTCTCTCTTTTGGCTATTTCAGATTAAAGCTCATGGGATTCTAGACTACTGCGGCTATCTGGATAGAGACAGTTCCGTAACGTTGTAACCGAGTCCATTCGGGGTCTGAAGTTTAAAGTATATGAGCCTGCCGGTCTTCTGATCGTATAGATACTGGTTCAAGTATGTTCCGTTTCCCTGCTGCAGCATAACGGCATTTGTTCCGTCCTGCAGTTTTCCTACATAGACCACTTCGGTAACTACTCCAGTGAGAGGGTCCTGATCAATCCTCTTCACCTTGTCAAGTGATTTTATAGCCTGAGGAGAAAGCCATAGAGGCCCACTGATTTGAGAGATGCCAGAAACGGAATTCACTTCAGATGGCAGAGCGCCGTACTGCGAAATTGAAAACTTGAAGTAATCAAAAGTCTGAGAGGATTTCAAGGGTGTAATATTGACCTGCATCTGAAGGGCGGTCGGATAGGTGCCGGGAATATTCACAGTGTAAGTACCTGTAAACGAAGTAGCCGGTAAATTCCAGGAAGGCCTTGCGGAATCTGCCCATGGAATCTCCACATAGCGGACCGATATGAACTCCATATGTGACTGGTGAATATTGTTTCCCGAAGGGACCTGTGTGAGCATGTAGACCAGCAGCCCGGAGTCTTTATCGTAAGTGTAGACATGTTTTGTATCGGGGCCGGTCGATTCGATTCTGACTACCTGCAACGTTTGACCGCCAAACTGAAGAGGCATCTCGGCGGCGAACGAACGGTCGCTCTTGAACCTCGAAAGGTCTTTGAAGATTTCGGGATTTAGCCACAAATCAGATATGCCGGGTTTCTCAAGACTTCCGAAAGCAGTTCCCGGAAAGTAGCCGCCGTTCATATCCATGAAGTACGTGCTGAGAAGCGCAACTGAACCTTGTTCCAGTCCGACAAAGTCCATCTGCATAATACCAGTTCCAGAACCTCCGGTATCCGACAAGCCCCCACCTTGTTTCATCACAGCAGTGTTCACTCTATAACTCAATCTCAAACCAGGAGCCATCCATCGAAGCGGACCATTTACGTACTCCGGAAAAATGGCCTCCCAGAGGCTACTTGCCGTAAGATAAGAGAAAACTGCTACAAGAAGA
>LVBU01000127.1 GCA_001603185.1 Thermotogales bacterium Thermo_02
ACTATTGTTTGTCTGTGAGCTTGACAGAAGATAACGGTAATTATACATAGATTCTTTATACTTCTGAAAATGGCTTAGAAAGAGAGAATGTGTCGTACCTAGCTGTGAAATCTGCTTCATTAAAAAGACTTTCCCTTGAGTTTATTGTGATCAAGACCTCTGGAGTTCTTTTTTATGAAGAAGGCCTCGAATTCGCTAGCGTCATCAGTGTTCCGAACAGCGTAAAGTCTCAGAAAGCATCTCGACATTTGACTTCCCCTTTCTTCTGTACTAGTACAAGGACGCCTCTTCTCCGGCATGAGAAAAGCAAAGTTCTTGAGTGTCTTGAGGGAGCAGAAAGATAGCAGAGTGTTCTACAATTGAACGATGATGAGTTTGAGATTTCTGTTTCACGATGACTGATCTGACACTTTTTTTATCGGAGGAGATGATTGTGAAAAGGAGTTATTTGCTTCTGCTGCTGATACTGATAGTTTTTCTTACCGGATGTCCTCCCAGAAACCGTCCGCCCGTCTGGGATGAGATAGGTGGCATTGTAAAGAATATCGGAGAGCTTCTCCAGATAAACCTGGCCGACTACTGTACCGATCCCGACGGAGATTTTTTGACTTTCAAGCTCGTCGGTGGACTGGGTTCTGTTAGCGGGAGCCTTTATCAGTGGAATGTCGTCGGTCCTTGCGGTCCGACAACGGTAACGGTAAGAGCTGAAGACACTAATACCAACAAATCAGAGACCTCTTTCATAATCACGGTGAAGTCTCTGCCGAATGTGCCGTCCAGTCCAAGTCCGGCCAACGGATCCACAAACGAGAATCATACGGTAACTCTTACATGGAGCGGCGGAGACCCTGACGGTGATCTCGTAGTATACGATTTATATCTTTCGACGTCTCCAAATCCGACTCTCTTCATATCTAATAGGACCACGACGAGTTATCAGAAGGGTGGGCTGCTGGCAAACACGACTTACTACTGGAAGATAGTGGCCAGGGATACCGATTCGAACCAGGTCATAGGCCCGATATGGAATTTCAAAACAAAACCCTGAAGCGCTTGTAGCGAATGAGAGAAAGGGTTGCAGCTTCTCTGTTCTTTGCTTTGCAATATGAGTTTTCTGTCAGGCTCTGAAAATTCGAGTAACTGTTTCAGGCCAGAGAAACGTTCCTCCAGGTCTTTCTGGAATGGTTTTGCTTATTTTCTCGGACAGACGTGATCGATCCACAATTCCTGACCGCCTATCGAGAACGAGTTTATCGTTCCAAGCAGGTTTAGAACGCCTTTCTGTCCTACGACGTTGGTGATTGTCACATTTACCCCGCCAATTATCGTTGCGTTTATGTCGGCGAAGTTCTCGACGTTTCTTAGATCGCCATTAATCTCGACGTTGATATTCCCGCCGTATTCGCCATAGAAGAGAATGAGAGCGGTGGGTACCGATGGGAAGGTAAACTCGACCGTGATGTTGTTTAGATTGACGTCCAGACCGGTGTGGCCGGCAAGCTGTTTGTTGTCCACGGTCAAATGTCCATTGGTTGTCGGAGTACCGTTAGACCAGTAGAATTCCTTAAGAGTCATCTTGGTAGCCGATTCCCAGAGTACGTTTCCAAAATAGTACTTGCTTCCAGAAACGAGCCCTTCAAAGTTTATGCATTTCAAAACCAGGATGCATCCCGAGAGAATAATGAGAATTGACAGGAGCATCAGAACCAATGTTGATTTCTTCATGATACACCTCCCGTTCAGAATATGAGGATCAGAAAGTGGAAATCCGATCCGCAACTATGCCATTGCACGAAAAGTCTAGCACTTATTGAAGAGAATGCCAGCGCTTCTCGAAACTCGTTCTCGCCAGGTTCAAGGAATTGATCTCTATTTTTGGGAATGGGAACGCTCGCAGAAAGAAGCAATTACCGCTGGTAGAGGTGGCAGTTGACTAGGTGACCTTCCGACACTTCGGTCGTGGTAGGTTTTATGTGCGTGCAGACATCTATTCTGGCGAAGCACCTCGGGTGAAAGGGGCAACCTCTCGGAGGTTTGGTGGGATCGGGCGCGTCTCCCTGTAGTATTATTCTCTTTCCCTTTGACTCCCCCGGAATTGCCGACAAAAGCGAAACGGTGTATGGATGGAGCGGCTTGCCATATAGCACTTCAGCATCGGCGAGCTCCACTATCTCTCCCAGATACATCACAGCTATTCTGTCACAGAAGAAGTGTATTACGTTCAAGTCATGAGATATGAAGAGAAATGTCAGTGCGAGTCTCTGACGGAGATCGTTCATGAGGTTGAGTATCTGGGCCTGAATCGAGACATCAAGAGCCGAGACCGGTTCGTCTGCGATTATCATTTCCGGATCGAGGATGAGTGCGCTGAGAATTCCGATTCTCTGCTTCTGGCCTCCAGACAGTTCGTGTGGATAGCGTCCCAGAAAGCTCTCGTCCAGTCCCACAAGTTCCATGCTTTCTCTGATCTTTCTCTCTATCTCGAACCTGTCCAGCAATCTCTGCGCTCTCAGTGGTTCGCTCAGGATCCATTCGACGGTCTTCTTTGGATTGAGTGAACCGGCCGTATCCTGAAAGATTATCTGAAGCTCTCGTCGCAGTCTCTTCAGTCTATCTTCCGTAACAGTCGTAATATCCTCTCCCTTAAAGAATATCTTGCCTTCGGTAGGTTCGAGAAGCTTGACGATCGTGTGACCGGCCGTGGTCTTTCCGCAACCCGATTCGCCCACCAGTCCGAAGGATTCGCCCTTTCTTATGAAGAAGGAGACGCCGTCTAACGCCTTCACTGCGCCTGGTCTTTTGAAAAGCTTTGTTCGCCTCAGCGGATAGTGTTTTTTTAGGTTGCAAACTTCTAGCATCCGGTCTTTCATCGAATTAATCGGCGGAGACCCCCTGCTTTAGCTGTGGGGAGGAAGCCGCCTGCCTCCTTTCACATAGTAAGGATGTTGTTTTACTTAACAGCTTTAGTTTCTTATAGC
>LVBU01000128.1 GCA_001603185.1 Thermotogales bacterium Thermo_02
AGCATTGGAGAGGTTCAGCGATTCGACAAGATTTCGATCGTCTATGGAAGCGAAGATCTCGTTTATTACCTCAATTCCCCTAGATTTCTCCTCAGCACTTCCTCCGGCCGCCATTAATGTCGGAACAAACAAGTAATTCACTATTACAAGATGGGAAATACCGAGTATAAACTCCGATACCTGCTTGGAAGTTATCTTCTTATTCCTTATCAGCGCCAGCATAGGGAAAAACGAGCTTACAAAGCTTTCGGCCATCGGAAAATCTCCACCCAAGGAGTTAATAAGACTCGCTACTGAATTCGATGATAAAATCAGAGGGACGATCTTTCTCAGCTTCTCTCCCCACTCGCCTTCAAACTTCTCTTCATCTACGGCTTCACAGAGAAAAGAGGCAAGTTCATTTCCCCAGAGAATTAGAGGGATAAAATAATCTCTCTTCGAAAAACACCAGAAAACCCGTAAGTTATCCTCGATCCTTCTCTTAGAACGCTTGCGGCCACTATCACTAATATCTGGAAACAAGATCTTCTCAACCTTCTCTGTCGATCGCGAAGAATCGTTCATGCTCGGCAGCGAGTCGTCGGCTTCCTTCAAATCAGACAGAAGCTTCTCCAGAAGAATACCTGCCGTCTCCACTTTTCTCTCATAAGAAATGCTGTCACTCGTAAGCAAGAGTCCCGCGAGATACCCTCTGAAGAAACCGTTTTCCGTTATCTCTTCTAGAGGATTATCCAGCGAAAACTCGCGTCTCAAAGCCTGAGCGAGTTCAACAGCCTTCTCTCTGTCAAGAAAAGCGTCCAGTTCATCAAGCGCATAGTCCTTAATATAGTTATTCCAGCCCATCTCCAACACTTCGGCCAGAAGTGTCACTCTTACCGTTTCTCTGTTCATTCTTCACCTCGGATATCCGTAATAATATCAATATTATCATCAAAACACCATTAACATCTCCTCCCTTGAGCAGATCAAATCATGACAAGCTAAACCTGTCTGTCTGTATGGGAACAGGTATTATCGAAGGACTGACATTAAGATCGTTTTCAGATTGTGCCTTAATGGCGGGCAGCACATAAAAAACGGAGTCACGATCTATCTTTGCAACCAAGAATATTGAGTCCAATTTATCTGCGCGACACATATCGAACGCTTGACTTGCAATGGTCGTAATTTATATAATATGCTGTTTAGGGGAGATTCGTTTCTTAGATATACAGTGAACGAATACTTCAGTACGAAGAAGGGGTGGTGTTATGGCAGAAAAGAAGGGTTTCAACTGGATCTCGTTACTGGTAGGAATCGTTTTGATTGTTGGAAGTGTTTTTGCCTTTATGAACCCGGTCGCCACTTTTTTAACTCTGGCTATCATGCTCGGAATAGTCGCCGTTGTTCGAGGTCTCATGTTGATAGTAGCCTTTTTCCGGATCAGTGAAAGAACGACTTTCAAGGTCTGGTTCTTCCTGATAGTCGGTATCCTGCTCACGATTCTGGGCGTGATCTTTCTCTTCAGACCGGCTTTCGCCGCGATTGTCTTCGCATTCATGATTGCCGCCTGGTTCATATTCGATGCGATCAACAATCTGATAAACATCGATCGCATGAAACCATCTGGAAATGGTATCTACTTCCTCAGCATTGCTCTCAACCTTCTATTTCTGGTCGGCGGTATCATAACAGCACTGCACCCCTGGATCGTGGGAATATCCATTCCAATAATCATAGGCATCTCGCTCATGTCCTCGGGTATTCAGAATCTAGTGATGGCCTTCTTCGGACCGCGTGATCTTGCCTAAAATACAGTAAGTCTATCCGATAGATTTTTCCTGACTTAGCCTGGGTCGATGGATTTCGTGCCCAGGCTTATGAATTTTGTCTTCATTGAATTCTCGCGAAGTTGATGGAAAAGAAGTGAGGGGTAGAGCACAGAGGAGTGAAGATCAAGATCTTTGCGTTCTTCCGCTCTTGATCTAAGATCCCCGCTCGAGCGGGGTGGCGGCATGCCCCTGCCGACGGGGAGTGTGCTCTTGAGAATCGTTGTGAGTGGAACATGGAGAGTTGAGAGAGATTTCGAGACGTTCGCTTCGCTCACGAGGTGGATCAGAGGTGAGTGTTAAGAGAATAGAGGTAAGAAAACCAAGATCTCCTTCTCGTGAAAATGGGGACTGACGGGTTC
>LVBU01000129.1 GCA_001603185.1 Thermotogales bacterium Thermo_02
TAGCTGAAGTGTTCAAAAATCAAGAGCGAATTCGCCGAGCATTAGAGAAGAAATCGTTGATATCTGTCAATTTGAAAGTATAATCTAGTCAGAACGGACTGGAGGGTTTTCAATATGCGCTGGCTAAATGTACTAATCGGTATCCTACTCTTCGCTCTCTTGTATGTAGTATTTCTTTCCGCCCATAGAGTTGATGGATACTCTCTTGGGGGAGAATGGACTCATGGAGATGAGTCGATCAGAGTTCCATTTTACAGAATCGTTGGGAAACCTGGAATAGTGACACTTGAAAAGAGATTCTCAAGAAGAGAGGAGACAACGCTCGTTATTCCCCGCGTTTCATGCCACGCCCTTGAGGTCTATCTTAACGATGTGCTGATAGGACAGTTTGGAGATTTCGAAAGACCGACGGCCAATATCTGGAATAGCGTTCTGTCGCTTTCTTTCGACCCTTCACTCCTTCAGGATTCCAATGTGCTGCGCCTGGAACTCTTCGCTCTCTACGACTTTGGAGTACACCAGGAGCCGTATCTCTCGAATTATTCGAGTATTGTGGGGCGCATAACTCTTCTAAGGCTCATTAACTCGGACATCTATATTGTAGCTATCGGAATGTCAGTAATACTCAGTTTGGTTCTCTTTTTCCTTTCCCTTTCTCTGCCCGAAAAGAAATCCACGTATATGAACATAGCGATCGCAGTTCTGCTCGCCGGCATCTATCTTCTTGACTATCAGTACCGACTCGCGACTGGAAGTGTCGAGTTCTTCCTTTGGTTCAGAAAGATTGTCGTCGCGTGCGGATATGTCTCCACGTTTGCGATTTTGCAGGGAACGGAGCTATACACAATTCAAAGACGAGATTTCTCAAAGTATACTATCTGGCTGACACTTGCGGTCACGGCCGGCATCTTTTTCCAGAAGGACTTCTATTCACTGAAAAGGTATGTCGATTTGGCCAATCTTATGCTCATGATGAACCCGGTACTGACTGTGGTAACAGCTTTCAGGAGCAAAACACGGAGGCTCCTGATACCGGTGGTATTCTGTGGGATAACCGTTCTACACGCAGTCTTAGTTCTGATCTTTTCCCTTCCAGACAAGTTTTTTATCGGCTATGGCGTGATAGTCTTGGCAATTGGTTTTGGCGTAATTCTAGTCAGAGACTTCAGGGAAACCAGTCTGGAACTGAGAAAAACCTATAAGAGAGCGATCACAGACTCACTCACGGGAGCGTTCAACAGAAGTGTACTCGATGAGGTCTCTCTCAAGCCGAGGGACAGCCTTGTTCTCGCCGATATAAACCACTTCAAAAAGATCAACGACACCAAAGGTCACGAGTTCGGGGACGGGGTTCTTTGCTGGTTTGTAAGTGCAGTCAGGCAGAACCTCCGGAGTGAGGACATCCTAATCAGATACGGAGGCGACGAATTCGTTGTAATCCTTTTTAACTGTTCTGTAGAGAACACAATCTCGATAATGGAGAGAATCAGGGGGCCCTTCAATGCGCAGGACGATTCCTTGGAGCTATCTTTCAGCTATGGAGTGGCCGGCGGATCCGGTAATCTGCGCAATATGCTTGAAGAGGCTGATAGGCGAATGTATCGGATGAAGGCATTTCTCGCCGGGGAAGCGGAGGATGGTCAAATACCCCACGGCTAAAGCTGGGAGCTTGTAAAAGCTCTATTTAACTAGCCTGAGTGCTTCGAGCACTACGTTATCGGCAAATGTATAGGCACCGTAGGATGCGTTCCCAAATCTTACGCTCTGCGGTTGGTGGTTAAACAGTCCTGATGGGTAGGGACAGTGCTAACGAGAAACTGTCGAATAACATTGGCGATGGGAAGATTACTCCGTAAGGAGGTAGGCTATATACTAGCCTACAAGGAGCTGGAGAAATCCAGCTCCTTACCACTATGTGAAAGGAGGCAGGCGGCTTCCTCCCCACAGCTAAAGCATGGGGTCTCCGCCGATTAATCCGATGAATCAGATGATAAGGAATCTCGGTAACTGCAATCTCTTTGCGGGAATAACTCTGGGGGAGCTCGAAGCGATTTTCGGCAAGGCCAAACACAGGATTGCAAAGTTCCTTCCCGGAGAAATCATTCAGGAACAGGGAAGTATTTGCGACGAACTGCTCGTTCTTCTCACTGGCGAAATCAAGGCACAGATGCAGGACTATTCCGGGAAGGTCCTCAAGATAGAGACAATAGCGGCTCCGACTATCCTCGCCTCGGGTTTTCTATTTGCAAAAGATAACAGACTCCCTGTCGATATTGTGGCTCTCGAGAATGTCGCCATACTCTACATCTCAAAGAAAGACGTATTTAAGATCTGTATGGAACACGAGAAGTTTCTCGCAAATCTTCTCAGCGATATGGGAGACAGGCTTTCGCTTCTTGCGAACAAAGTCTGGTCTTTGAGTCTGGAGACGCTCAGACAGAAGCTCGCCAGATTTCTCATTAAGGAGGCCAGGGAGAAAGGACCGGTCTTCGAGCTCTCGGTTACAAAGGAGGAGCTCGCCGAGACGTTTGGCGTGGCGAGGCCGTCCCTGTCAAGGGTGTTCGGAGATTTCGTGGCTTCAGGTATCATAAACCATGAAGGGCGGCGGATAGAGGTGACTGATATGAAAGAACTCGAGAGAATCCTTTCCGTAGTCGATAGCCAAGAGAGGTGAACATGTGGAGGAAAGGACTCTGAAAGTGGTCACGGCTGCCATTGCAGTCAGAGATGGAAGAGTGTTCATCGCCAAGCGAAGGAATGCCGGAAAGCTTCCCGGTAAGTGGGAGTTTCCCGGTGGTAAGTCTGAGGCCGGGGAAAGCCTCGAAGCCTGCCTTAGAAGGGAAATCAGAGAGGAACTGGGTGTGGAGATCGAAATCGCGGGGCACTTTGGAACCTCCATATATGATTACCCCTTCGGCAGCATTCGGCTTGAGGCCTTCATCGTCAAACTGCTTTCTGAAGATTTCACGCTACTGGACCATTCCGAAGTACACTGGGCCGATCTTCGAAAAATCGACGGCTATGACTTCTCTCCGGCAGACATTCCATTCGTCTAAAAACTGAAAGAGACATATTGTGGCTAGCCTGTTTGAGGTTGTGGGTGAAGCGGCCAAGAACAAGAATGAGAAGGCCGCTCTCGGAAGTTCTAGAAAACCACTGCTCTATCGGACCGGATAACCTCTGAGTCTCTTGTATTTCTGGAATCTTCTGATCTGCCAGAGTAAGACGCTTCCAGCCACGGTGGCTATACCCATCGTGAAGTAAACCGGCACAGCGCCACCGCGATCAAGACCGAGCCCTATCAGCGGCGAGAAGACGGCAAAGGACAGGCTGGCGCTGAGGCTGACTATGGACAGGACGGTCGCCCTGAACTCGTCTTCGATCTGATTGTTTATGTAGAACCTCATTACAGGCATATACATGCCGCGGACGACCTGGCCCAGAGCCAGGAGAGCTATAGCCCAATATCCTAAAGAGAGCAAAGGCAGAAGATAAGCCCCGGCCATCATAAAACCCAGTCCGGTGAGAACCTTTCTTGGTCTCTGATCCTTCACGACCTTCACCAGATAGCGTGACGAGAAGGCGCTTACAAGGTTGAAGAAGGCAAAGACTATTCCAAACAGGGCTATATCGAGCCGGATTACTCTGAAATACGGTTCGTACAGCCAGAAACTTGCCCTCAGCATTACTCCCATCAGAGCCGCATAGTATATGGCCCAGCGGATCCTCGGTACACTGAATGTGTTCCCAAAGCATTTGATCACATGAGCGAAATACGAGCGGTTCGACTTCGCCTTCCCTTCAGGCTCGGTGAACATACCCGAAATAAGGCTCGAGAGAAGGAGCATCCCGACGGAAATCCACAAGGGTATGTACGGACAGACGGTGTACAGCAGACTACTCGCAATCGAACCAACCGCCTGCCCCACGTAGATATTTGCCATCACTTTCGCCTCGATCGTACTGTATTCGGACTTTCTGCCGAGGCGCTCAAGACTTTCGTAAAGCATCGCCGAATCCGCACCCGAACTGAAGGTCATTCCGAGGCCAAAGAGTAACTCGGCCATCGCGAAGAGCAAAAAGCCTTCGAAGACTATATACATGGCCAGACCAACTCCCATGAGGATCGATGACAACACCAGGGAGAGTTTCCGCGAAAGTCTATCCGCAACAACACCTGTGGGTACTTCGAATAAGACCACGGCGACTGCCGATAAGGACTGCAATGTTAAGATCTCTGCGTATGAAAGCCCCTTGAAGAGCATATAAGGTACTAGCACTGGACCGATAATCAACATATTCTGGGCGAACCTGAAGCGATAGTATAGCCTTACATTGCGTTCCATACCCTGGTGCATATCTCTCACCTCCGGAAAAAAGAAACGGGTGGCTCATGGCCACCCGTCTACGCTCAAAGTTGTGGTCTAGAGTCTGTATTTCCTAAGTAGATCGTCCAGAGCTTCTCTAAGAAGAGAGGACTCCGTTCTGCCAAGTATTCCCGTAAGTTTTGAAAGACCGTCAAGTTGCGATTTCAAGTAGTAATTTGATTTCAGCACCATCTTCGATTCCTTCTCGAGCGGGGCGAATACTATCTGTCCTCTTCCGGTGATCTTTGCCTTTCTCATCCCCTCCGATAGAAGATTGAGCAGTTTCTCGACGGAGGAAGCATTTCTGGGGAACTCGCCGACCGATCCACTTACGGTAAACCTTACGGTTTTGCCCTTGCAATCGAACGTAAGATTCGCGATAGTGTTCTTCAGATCTTGCATCTCCATGAACAGAGTCTCCAATGTGTACTCGCCGCTGTAAACAAAGAACTCGTCTCCAAACCTGATATGAGAGAGGCGCTCGGGAAGATTCTCTTCTATTGTTCTGTCAAGAATCTCGAGGACTCTGTCTCCGCATTCCCTGCCGAAACTGGAGTTTATCTCCGCGAACCTGTCGATATCTATATCGGCTATCGCAAAAGTCCCCTCTTCGGCGAGCCTGTCCAGGCTCTTCTTCCAGTCATCAAAGCTCATATAATTACCTCCATATATATATATCTGTATATTGATAGATGTATAATATCACAATATATATTGCGATCACTTTCGCGTTTCCTTAAGATTTTACTTTCCCGAATCTTCTGGAAAGCGTCTTTCTCGAAGTGAGAATGAACATCCCGGCGGTGGCGATGAGGCCGGCTATTCCGAAAACCCTGAACGCGAAGGTTATTGAGAAGCTCTGGATTACGAAACCCCCGCCGATTGAACCGGCAATGAAGGTCATTCCAGATCGAATCGTCCAGAAGACACTCTGGGCAGAAGTGAGGTGTTTTTTCGGGAGTCTGAAGTGAATGTAGTCGAAAAGCGAGTAGTACATCAGAATGTATGTGAGACCGTGAAGCAACTCGACCGAGTAAAGAAATAGTGTATTTGTGCTGAAGGATATCAGAATCATTCTGATTGCTATGATCAGCATTCCTATCTCAAGGACCAGAGTATTGCCGAGCTTCGCTATTATCCTGTCGGCATAGGCCAGAAAGGGAATCTCTGAGAGAGCCGTTATGGCGAATATCACGCCGACGGCCGAGACGGCCATTCCCATCTCTCTAGTGAATATCGGAATGAATGAATTGTGAAAGGAATTGAGCGTTATCCCAAAGAACATTCCGACAGTCATCACTCCGAATTCAAAGAGCGTTCCGTCTTCGCGACTCTGCCTTATTGATTTCCGCGGCGCTTTGCCCGTCTCCTCCGACCGCATTGTGAAGAGTGATAGGATCAATACCACTGATCCCACAGCGAATAGCCAGAAGAAAGAGACTCCCACAATCTGGCTCATAAGGAGCGAAATCACCGCAAACCCCAGCGTTCCGCATAGCCTCACCCGACTGAAAAGTCCTCCGCGGAGCTTTATACTGGACATTATCAGCGAGTCTCCGATTGGCACAACACCGGAGAAGAAGAAAGAAAGGCCGATCATGAATAGCATTGCCAGTGGAAAGCTTGTGGAAAGGAAGACTGGCCAAATGAGAACTATGCTCGCCAGAGATACTATATAATATACTCTGGACTCGCCTATCTTCTGGCCAAGCCTGAACCAGAAGGGACTAGAAAAGAGTGAAATAACCGGCAGAACTGCCATTAGAAAGCCTATCTCAACCGAAGAATAGCCGGTGAGATCGAAGTATTGGCTAAACATGTTCTTGGTTGCGAGACTCGCATAGATTAGCGCTTCAAAAACGAGGATCCTTAAACTCATCTCAACCCTTCTCTTTACGTCACGTGTTATTGAGACAATTATAGGTTTGGGAAGCAGATTATACAAATCGAGGTGATTCAGAAGTGAGGTTTCTCAGAGTTCTATTCTTCATGATGCTCGTAGTCCTTTATGTCTCAGGTTTCTCAGCATTTGATATCGAGGTGCAGGGCCACAGGGGGTGCCGCGGTCTGATGCCCGAGAACAGCATGCCGGCCTTCGAACATGCCATCGAGCTGGGAGTGGAAACCATCGAACTCGACACGGTAATGACGTCCGATATGGTGGTAGTTATCTATCACGACACGTTTCTGAATCCGGAAAGAGTTAGGAGAAACGGAGAGTTCATTACCGACAGAATACTGATAAAGGATCTCTCTTTTGCCGATCTGCGAGAGTATGACATAGGCAGAATAGCAGATCCAGAGAAGTGGCCCAAGCAGGTGCAGATGGATGGCGTGAAAATACCTTCTCTGGAGGAAGTGATCGAGCTGGTTAAACAACACAACGAGTCTTCCGCTAAGAAGGTCGGGCTAAACATCGAGATAAAGGCATCACCCGAAAAGCCGGACGAGACGATAGATCTCCATGAGCACGTAAGGGCCGTCGTCGAGCTGATTAAACGCCACGCGATAGAGGATCTGGTCACTATCCAATCCTTTTACTGGAAGGCCTTGAGAATTGTCAAAGAGCTTAACGATAGTATCACGACAGCAGCACTCGTATCTACTACGAATCTCGACAGGACTTCATGGACGGACGGATTGAGACTGAGAAATTTCGGCTTCGATATCGGCAAAATGATAGCGAACCTCGGAGCAGACATTCTGTCTCCAAACTACACGCTGATGACTGACGGCTGGATAAGTAGTGCACACAATTCCAACCTTAAAATCATCCCGTGGACAGTCAACGAAGAGAGCGAGATGCGAAGGTTGATAAATCTGAAGATCGACGGTATAATAACGGACTATCCCGATAGACTGCTGGCGATTCTAGCTGAAGTGAGAGACTGACTACCCAATCTTCTGTTGCATCAAGTAAAGAACTTGAGAATCCTTATCTTAACTACACTTCTGTCTTTGCAGAATATCGGGAGGAACAGGACCACTTCTGAACCATCGATTCTGCCATTACAGAGAATACGTTTCGAGTCATAAGGGCCACAGTGTTCCAGATGCACTTCTACTCCATTCTCGTCAAGCTCGACGTCCTGCGGTCTGAATAAGGCATTTCCCAAACGGTTTAGACCCATAGTAGAGAAGAGCTCGAGTACAAAAGAGGAGGAAGGCTCAGAGTACACCTCTCTAGGATCGCCCTGTTGAACGAACTTCCCCTGATTCATGACATAGACCCTGTCGGCAATGGCTATCGCGTCTTCCGGATCGTTAAGAACCACAAGAACGGACTCGCCCATAGCCATCAGTAAACGCTTAATAAGCGTTCTCAGTTCTACTCTGATCTTTTTATCGAGTCTTTCGAAGGGTTCGTCCATCAGTATGATGTTGAACTTCCTGACAGTTCCTCTCGCTATCGCGGTAAGCTTCTTCATGCCCGCCGGCAACTCCCTGGGCCACCGGTCGAGGTAATCGGAAAGACCGTCGAGCTCTTTAGCTCGCTTCTGGACCTTTGTTTCGGTCTCTTCATCCTTCTTCAGCATCAACGGAAATGCGATATTGTCATGGGTATCGTAGTGGGGAAAGAGAGCGTTGTCCTGAAAGACAAAGGCCAGACCCCTGAGATGAGGTTCAAGGTAAGTTACTTCATTGCCGTCCATGAAAACCTTGCCTTCGAGCGGTTCATGAAGCCCGGCGAGAGTTCTCAATAGCAAAGTCTTTCCGCAGCCAGACGGACCAATTAGCCCCACAATCTCACCCCTGTTCACCTTCAAATCGACCGGGCCAAGTTCAAAAGCGCCTATTCTGCTTCGCAGATTCCTAGCTTCGAGAGCTTCCATAAATACACCTCCCGACTTGATTATATGACTTACAGATGTGAAGAAGTGAGTAGAAAACAGAGTGGAGCGGAGTGGAAAAGCCAGAGGTGAGAGGTCACAGGTCAGAGGTAAAAAGAGCAAAAAGAGCACTTGCTCGTTCTTTGTACTTCCAGAACGTGAACGAGTATAATTCAACTGTCAGACTGTCTATCAGTTTGATAATTTGCGAAGATCAAAAGAAGGGGGATCTTTCATGAGAAGGCTTTTGGTGGTTTTTCTCTTCACTTCTATGGTGGGTATCTTTTCGCTAGGTTGTACGGGGTTCAGACTGGTGGCTAAAGACGGAACCTTAGTTGCCGCCAGAACTCTCGAATTCGATTTCGATCTGCAAAGCGAGATCACTCTCGTACCTCGCGGAACCTTCATGAAAGCACTCACTACTGGCTGGCAGGGACTTAGCTGGATCGTCAAATACGGCTATGTCGGCGTCGATGCTCTGGGAATGGATCTACTTGAGGACGGTCTCAATGAAGTAGGATTAGCAGCCGGCGCCTTTTACTTTGATCAGTGTGCTGGTTATCAAGAGCTGAAAGATGATCGGCTAAGTAAGACAATATCCCAGTATGATCTGGTTGGCTGGCTACTTGGTAACTTCGCTACTGTTGAAGAGGTGAAGAAAGCAATCGGAGATATCTGTGTATATGGCTTTACAGTGGCTCACAGCGAGATTCTAAAGATGCCGCTTCACTATATTGTGTACGATGCGAAGGGAGACTGCGTTGTCATAGAGTATATCGATGGAAAACTGCACCTTCACGACAACCCTCTGGGAGTCATAACCAACAATCCACCCTTCGACTGGCATCTCCAGAACCTTTCCAACTACGTCAATCTGAGTCCGGTTAATATCAAGAGTTCTAAACTGGGAGGCTTTGAGATAAAAGCTATAGGCGGTGGTACTGGCCTGCTCGGACTGCCTGGCGACAACACCTCACCCAGCAGGTTCGTAAGGGCCACTTTCTACTCTCATGGTGAGATCAGACCTTCGAAGAGCGATGATGCTGTTACGCTCGCCTGGCATATTCTCAATGCATTGGACATTCCTGAAGGACTCGTGGTAAATGAAGTCCTTGGTCTGGTTGTCACCAGACATATAGCCTACTGGTCGGCCGTTAGAGATCTCACCAACAGAGTCTATTACTACAGAACCTACAAAGATATGAATATCAGGATGGTAGATTTGAAGAGGATCGATTTTGATTCGGGGCCTGTCAGATTCATCCCAATGAGTTACAAGCCACAGTATATAGATGAAACCGACCTGCTCAAATAACGTGAAAAGCGTAATAGCAGTGATTGGTGGATGGCAAAGAGTGGAGTAACGGGTCTGGAGTGTCGGGTTTAGGGTTTGGTAAGAACGAGAAGAGCAAAAAACGTCCTCCGAGAAGATCATGAAAAGCTGAAGAACCGTCCTGCGTCCTTCGTACAAGATCGTGGACCCGTCCTTGGAGAGCAAAAGAGCGGTTCTTCGTTCCGACGCTTCGCCTCCAGGTTCTTGGTCGTGCGGTGGAACAGAGGTAAGAGGGATGAGGTTAGAGGTAAGAAAACCAAGAGAGGGCGAGAGCAGCCAGTCTGCTTGCGCAGGCCAGTCGCCTTCGGCGGCCAGTACGACTGCGTCGCGCCAGTTCCGCTTCGCGGGCCATAAGAGCCGTGGTAGGTTGTGCGTTGTAGGTTGTCGGTAAGATTGGTAAGAGCCGAGAAAGATCGAGCCGCTCGCTGCGCTCACGAGGAGAACGATAATTCTCTCCTCGGTCTCGTCTTCTCTCCTTATCTCGTGTTCTAAATGATGTTCTCGTTCTTAACAGACCCTATACCCCAAACCCCAAACCCGGGCTCTCGCGTCCGAGAACGTCTTTTCAGCTTTTAATGGCCTTCTAGGAGGACGGAGGACGGCTCTTGTGCTCTTCCAACCTCTCACCCCTGACCTCTCGCCTCAGGTCTCTTCACGGCTTCACATGATTGGCAGCAAATGTGATAACATTCAGTCAAGTATCCACGACTTAAGTGTGCGAGAAGTCTCTGGATCTTCGTAAGAAGAGAATATATGTGAAGGATTGTCTGGGATGAAGATATCAAAGAGTCATGCAAAAGAGTTCTTGCTCTATTATCAGAACTTGCTGCCTCCAAGAAGACTCGTAGAGAATGAGGGGATACTCTCCTTTGTCAGAAAGGTCGGCTGTGTGCAGTTCGATCCTCTGAACATTGCAGGAATTAACACTGATCTTGTTCTTCAGTCAAGAGTGAGCAATTACAGTCCGGAAATGCTTTACCGATTGCTATATGAGGACAGGAAACTGATTGACGGTTGGGATAAGAACATGTCTATTTACTCGATCGAAGACTGGCCTTGCTTCGAGAGATTCAGGGACGACTCGAAAAATCATATCAGGAAGAGTAAGCACATTGATGAGATACTGGAGCAGATAAGGCAGGATATTGAGATTAGGGGTCCTCTCTCCTCGCGGGACTTCAATTTCGATAAGAATGTGGACTGGTACTGGGCACCTACGAACGTTTCGAGGGCAGCTCTCGAAAGTATGTACTGGTGGGGTGAGCTCGCGATACATCACAGGAAAGGAACCAGGAAGTTCTATGACCTTGCCGGAAGGTGCATCCCCGAAGGAATTATCAACAGACGCGACCCCAACACGAGCGAAGAGGCTTATCATCGTTGGCATATTAAGAGGAGGATCGATAGCATCGGCCTTCTCTGGTCCAGATCGGGTGACGCCTGGCTTGGAATAAGGGATCTAAATAGTCGTAAAAGGGAAGCCGCAATCGAAGAGATGGTACGTTCTAGCGAGCTGGCAGAGCTCGAGATCGAAGGGTTCGATTATCCAGTCTATACTTCGAGTGTCAATCTTGAGCTAATGGATCAATGTCTGGAGATTCATAGACCGTTCGAGGCAGCTTTCCTTGCGCCGCTGGATAATCTGCTTTGGGATCGGAAATACATAAAGAGCCTCTTTGGTTTCGAATACGTCTGGGAGGTCTATAAACAGCCACAGGAAAGGAAGTATGGTTATTATGTTCTGCCAGTTATATACGGAACGGAGTTCGTGGCCCGTTTCGAGCCTGTTTTTGACAAAAGGAAGAAGGTTCTCAATATCAAGAACTGGTGGTGGGAGGACGGAGTTGTCGCTACACAGGAGATGAAAACAGCTGTAAGAAAGTGCATCGATGACTTCGTGAGATTCCTTGGCGCAGGTTCCCTGGTCCTATTTCCGGAACTGGAAAGCTTTTGTTGAGAGGTAAATGTATCCTTTGCGCTTCATCGAAAATTCAGGTGGGGACGAAGGCCTTTCTCTTCGTTAAGGATGCACTCTTGGCCGCTCTCGTTTGTGGAATCGCCTGGCCTATCTCCAGAAACTTATTATGATGCTATGAATTTCTTCTTTTCTTTCTTGCAGAGAGACTTGATCGCGTTTCTCCCCATCGCAGCACATCCGTATAGATTCGCGCCTCCCACGGAGTGGCCGATTACGTAGAAGTTCTTGAGACTCTTGAGTCTCAGAGGCCTGTTCAAAAAGCCCCTAAGTATGTCTTTGAGACTGAAGTCTTCCTTGCTGCCGTAGCCTTGACCATTGGCTGTAAATCGTTTCGTGGTTATCGGTGTTGCAACATCAATGACCTCTATGGCGGTTTCAAGGCTCGGAAAGACTCTTTCCAGAGCCTGTATCGTATTTTCGGCTATCTGCCGTTTCTCCTTTTCGTAGCTCTGTTCATCCTCGAAAAGCTCTTCCCAGTAAGAGTAGCTGGTGTCATAGATCACTTTGAGGCTGGTTTTCCCTTCAGGCGCCATAGCAGGATCGTAACCGTAATTCAGTATGCTCAGCATCTCATGCTTCTCGCCGGCTATTTCTATGGGCTTGTCGGGAAAGAATGCCATCGAGTTTGGCATATCCTGGAGATCCTTGTCTATACCCAGCGACACGTGAATTGCCATCATCATCCTATCAATAGGTTTTGAGTAGATCGAACGCAGTTGGTCTGTCAGATATCTGTCGTCTAAAAGCTTTATGAAAGTGTCATAGCCATAGACATCGGAAATGACATGATCGGCTGCTATTTCTTCTCCACTCTCCAGTTGAACCCCTGTCACCGCATCGTTATCGGTGAGGATTCTCTCAACTCTTGCCCCGAGTCTGAGATCTCCTCCTAGAGATAGGTATCTCTCCTCAATGGCCCTGGAAAACTGGTAAGATCCTCCCGCGTAGCGCCCATACATCTTGCGACCGGAACCCGCCATGACTGCCAGATGAAGAGTGAGCGGGATATTCTTCCACCCATATTGGATCACCGGAAAGAACCTCTTTAGAACCGGGCTGGAGAATTTCTCAGCGAACTTCTCCATACTCACTCTGGAGTATTTACGACTTTTCAAGAGAATGGGAATCTTCTTCAGCCAGTCACTGAATTTCCAGAAGCCCACTTCCATGAGCTCAATACTTGAAAGAAGCTGAATAGCCTTTATGTATTCTCTGATAGTATCCGAGTCCTCCGGGGCAATCCTCTTCATCTCTTCTTCAAGTTTACCTGTATCGTAATAGACGGTGAGTTCTCTTCCAGACTCGTCCATTACCTTCACAAGTTCTTCCGGAAAGAAAGCCCTAGCCGGTACTGAACCTAGATCGCTCCACATTCTGTACAGAGCCGTTTCTGGTTTTAGGCCGGCCAGATGGCGGATGCAGCCGTCAAATGTGTAACCGCCACGATTCCAGGAAGTACAGAGCCCGCCCGCTCTCTCGCTGCCTTCAAGTACGGTCACTTCAAAACCGTTGAGCCTTGCATAACATCCGGCTGCCAGACCGCCGATTCCGGCGCCGATTACTATCACATTCGACACTTTTCGTCCTCCATGCCCTCGAATCCCAGTGTTCACGATGACTATCGGGATGTAGACTCAAACTCCTTACTATTCTAACACCACTGCAGAGTGCGCTACTTAATCAGCGAAGAGTATAACAGTGCATGACCGGAAGTGAGAAGCCGGATCACGTTCTGACATGACTGAATATTGTGATTTGAGGGACATCTGAGTTCGTTTCACTCCTGGCTTGTCTGCTCAATTGCCAGTGAGTTCCTTATAGGTGCCCTCGATTCTTCCGGGGGCAAGCCTTGTTGTCAGCATTCTTTTAAGGAAACTCTCAAAGCTCTAATCACCCGAACCAAAATCCTCTTCCTTCATTGCAACATATAGTGCAGCACCCAGGACATCCATCCCGCCATCATGGTCTTTGAAGAACTGCCCGGGAACTACCTGGAATCCAAGTTTCTCTGCAATGTATATTTCCAGAGCATCCACGCAAAGAACGATAGTACCTATCTTGATATATCCTCTACAGAGTCCGTCTCCGATTTTCGACATTTAATTCTCTTATCTGCCTGCGGATTCTAGACGTACTTGGGGTATGCCCAACAAAGAACGTTGCAAAGCGAAAGCCTCAACTCTTCAGTGTGCATACAAAGAATCCCTGGAATGAAAGAAATTTTTTCTACGCATGTCTCCATATAACTCTCCATACTGTGTAGCGAATCTTCAATAATCATTGCTGATTCAATTTATTCGCCCAAAAACAGTCCAGGAAGGATTTGATAGATTTCCGACAAGATGTTAGATTTAAGTAGAAATTTTTTTCGGAGGTGGGCCATGACATTTTCCAATGGGCTACTCGAAAGAATCTCCCGCGAGAGTACTGACTTCACTCCCACGATGAAGCGAATAGCCGACGCTATTCTAGACAATCCAACTGAAACCGTTAATCTATCGATAACACAACTAATGAATAAGTCTAAAGTAGGAAGCGAATCTACGGTAGTCAGGTTCTACCGGCAGCTCGGATTCGAGAGTTTTCACGAGTTCAAAGTCACAATGGCGGCCGAGATAGCGGGCGCATCTTTCTATAATCCCTATGAAGAAGTGAGAATCGATGACTCTCCCTCTGAGGTTGTGAAGAAGATCTTCAATGGGTCTATCATGGCCCTTAAGAGAAACATGGAGAGCATTTCTGGAGAGGCTATTACCGAAGCCGTCGATCTTCTCGAAAAGAGCAGGAGGATAATCTGCGTAGGTTATGGAGTGTCTGGTTCAATAGCCAACAATCTTTCATTCAAGCTGAATCTTCTAGGTAAGGATTCACTTTACTGCCCTGACTCTCACACGAACGCGATTACCCTTTCAAAGCTTCAGAAGGACGATTGTGTCTTTGCTATTTCTCATTCGGGTGAAAGCAAGGACGTCGTTCTGCCTCTTCAAAAGGTGCGAAACACGGTCAGGATAATTGCGTTGACAGGTTACGCAGACTCAACGCTTGCCAGGATCGCCGACCTCTGCATTACCACTTCTGTACCCGAGGAGATGAACATAAGAACCGACGCGATAGTCTCGAGGTGCGTGCAGATGGTGGTTGTGGACTCTCTATTTGCCTGTTTGGCCGTAAGAGAGGGAGTGGATTCTCTGGATACACTGTCTCTATCAAGGAAGTCTCTATCGTACTTGAAGTTCTAAATTTATAGGAGGTGCAACATGAGTGTTTTTAAGGGCATTATTCCGCCAGTTCTCACAACTTTCGACTCTTCAGGCAAGATAGATGATAAATGCTATCTGAACCTCATAGACTTTCTGTCGGGCAAAGTCCACGGACTTTTCGTCTGTGGTACCTATGGCTCCGGCCCTCTGATGTCCGTAGCAGAAAGAAAAAAGGTAACAGAGCTTGCAATTGAAGGCGCTAAAGGAAGAATTCCGGTCATATCCCATATTGGAGGAACGAATCCAGACGAAATCTTTGAATTGGCCCGTCATTCCAAAGAGGCTGGAGCTGTCGCGGTTGCCACAGTGGCGCCGTTTTACTTTCCATACTCTCAGGCAGACATTCTAAGATTCTTCGAAAAACTGGTAGAGATTTCAGAGCTTCCGGTCTTCATCTACAACAACCCAAAGACTACCGGGGTAGCAATAGACGTGGAAATGCTGAAGAAGCTTAAGGCAGCGGGTGTTTACGGAATAAAGGACAGCACCTTCGATCTGCTTTACTTCTACAGCGTTAAGCAGAGTATGGATATTCAGGAGTTCTGTTATATAAGTGGAACAGAAGCTTTCATAATACCTTCGATCCCGCTGGGTTCTAAGGCTGCTATATGTGGACTTGCCAACGCTCTACCTGAACCGGTTGTGGAGCTTTACGATGCGGCTGAAGCCGGAGATTACGCCAAAGCCCTCGATCTTCAGGTGAGAGTAAATGAACTGAGAGGTATTCAGCATTTTGCCCAGAGTATACCGGCCATCCATGCGATGCTTAAGATGAGGGGAATCTCCGCCGGTTATCCCAGGCTTCCATACAAACTCGTAGATGAAACGGTATACCTCAAGATGGAGAAGGCGCTAAGAGATAAGAACTCACTTTAGGAGGTGATGTCTTGAAGAGAGCTCTCGGACTCGGCGAAATCATGATCCAGATGAATCCTACCGAAAAAGGTGCCTTGAGGTTTCAGACGCTCTACGAGAGACATGTTGCTGGTTCGGAAGCAAACACTATAACGCAGATGCAGCGACTGGGAATAGAGTGTTCCTTTCTCACCGCCGTCGGTGCCGACGAATTTGGAAAGGTGGTTTTGGCATCTCTCAGATCGGAAGGTATCGATACTAGCGGCGTGGTTATTGACGAGAAGAATCCAACGGCCGTTTACTTCGTTCAGCGGGGATATCCAGTTCCCGACAAGACGATGGTCTTCTACTACAGAAAGGGCTCTGCGGCAAGCAACTTCGGTCCGCAGCATCTTAAGGAAGAGTATTTCAAAGGGCTCGATCTCTTTCTGGTCAGCGGTATAACCCCGGCCCTCAGCGACAGCTGCAAAGAGGCTTCGTTAAAAGCTGTGGAGCTTGCGAAAAAGCACAGCGCAAAGGTAGCGTTCGATACGAACATAAGGATCAATTTGCTCAAGACAAAGGAAAACGCTATGAAGACACTTGAACCTTTCATAAGAAAGGCCGATATTCTCTTCACGGGCATGGGCGATCTGGCCATGTTATTCGAGAGCGATTTCGACAGGTCTCGCGAATCGCTCAGGAAGATGGCCGAGCAGGCAAGATTGCTTGTCTTCAAGAAGGGATCAGGCGGAATCGAGGCTATTGTTGACGGCAAGCGTTACTCGATGCCGTCTTACAAAGTCCCTGTAGTGGACGAACTTGGAGCGGGTGACGCCTGCGATGGAGCTTTTCTGGCGAGCTACCTTTTGGGTAAACCCGTTGAGGAAGCCCTTAGATATGCCAACGTTGCCGGCGCCATAACCGTAAGCCTCAAGGGCGATATCGAACCTCTGCCCGACTGGAAGGCTATGGAGACTTTCCTGGCCTCACAGGAGGCTGGAGAAAAGAGATTACTGAGGTGATTGTGTGAACTGCGAGATCTACAGTTTCGGCGAGCCGCTCGCCGGCTTCTACGCAAGAGATGAGAGAAGACTTTCCTCCACGGGAGACTTCCATATGACCTGGGGAGGCGACACGTCCAACGTAGCCGTCGCATCTGCCAAGCTTGGACACAGCGCGGGGTACATCACCAGAGTCGGAAGCGACGCCTTTGGACGTGGTTTGATTGAACTCTGGACTTCTTCAGGAGTCAATATTGAGAACGCAATTGTCGATGAAGAGAGTCCGACGGGCATGTATTTTGTGAGCTTCAACGGAGAAAAGCACGAGTTTGATTACAGGAGAAAGGATGCAGCGGCCAGGAAGTTCAGTCCCTCAGACGCCGCCCGCGTATCTCTGGAGGGAATAAAGATTCTACATCTCAGCGGTATATCTCAGGCGATAAGCAGAGAGTGCCTCGAGGCCGGCTTCGTGCTAATGAAAAGGGCGAAAGAGTTGGGAGCGATGGTTTCTTACGATCTCAATTACCGGGGCAAGCTCTGGTCGAGAGATCTCGCGAAAGCGATCTATCTCAAGACTATATGTGACTTTGCGGACATCGTCTCGATGAACGACGATGAGGCCGAGATATTGAACCTTCCGGAGAATCACGAAGAGGCCGTCAGAAAAATCATGGACATGGGACCAAAAACGGTAGCTTTCAGACGGGGCTCTCAGGGAGCAGTTCTGGGATTTGACGGCCAGATTCTGACGGGAAAGGCCAAGAGAGTCCGTGTCGCCGATACTGTCGGAGCCGGGGATGCTTTCACCGCCGCAATTCTCTGTTGCATTTTGGAAAGCCAGACTACAGACTATACGCTCCAGTTCGCGCTCACCGCAGCAGCGCTAACCTGTACGGCAACAGGCTCTACCGACGGACAACCAACAAAGAAGGAGATAAGAGATTTTCTCGGGGGAAACCCTGTTACTCAACAATAGGAGGTGTTGTATGAAAAAGCTTCTCGTTTTTCTCGTAATTGGTTTGATCGCTTCTACACTGGTCTTTGGAGCTGACTATCCCAGAAAGGCCGTCACGGTTATCTGTCCGTGGGGCGCCGGTGGTGGAACAGATAGGGTGGCCAGATACTTTGCCGACGAACTGAGCAAGGCCCTTGGACAGCCATTCACCGTTGTCAACAGAACAGGTGGTGGTGGAGCTGTCGGTCACAGCGCGGGCGTGTATGCAGCTCCGGACGGATACACAATAACGCTTGTAACTCTTGAGATAGCCACGATGCACTGGCTCGGTCTCACCACAATCACATACGCCGATTTCGACTACATTGCCCAGTTTAACGAAGACGCATCTGGAGTCATTGTGAAGGGCGACGCTCCGTGGAACACTATCGATGAACTTCTGGCCGATATCAAAGCCAATCCAAACAAGTTCCTCTTCTCCGGTTCCGGCGCAGGTACTATCTGGGATCTTGCGAGAATCGGTATGCTAGACGAAGCGGGTATTCCTGTCGATTCAGTGACCTGGGTTCCTACAACCGGTGCCGCTCCGTCTATCGTCGAACTTCTCGGCGGACACGTTGACGTTATAACCTGCTCTATCGCCGAAGCTGCATCTCAGCTTGCAAGCGGTCAGCTTAAGGCTCTCGCCATCATGGCCGACGAAAGAGATCCGCGATTCGCAGATATCCCGACTCTGAAAGAACAGGGAATCAACTGGTCTGCCGGTACATGGAGAGGCATTTCCGTTCCGAAGAACACCCCGGCGGACGTTAAGGCCATTCTGGAGGCAGCGGTTCTCAAGATAGCCAACTCCGAAGCCTATGCGCAGTTCATGGACGTCAACGGCTTTGGTATCAAGATAAGAAATGGAGCCGAATTCTACGAATTCGCAAAGGAACAGGACGGAGCATGGAAGTCCGTTCTGGAACTTGGAGGCTACATACAGTAATACTTACGGGAGCGGTCCGTGTGGGATCGCTCCCCTCTCCTTAAT
>LVBU01000130.1 GCA_001603185.1 Thermotogales bacterium Thermo_02
ATCAAAAACCTGCCAGTCTCCAGTAGGCTTGTCTTCCATATCTTTCATCGCCTATGGTACCGACGACGAGAAAGCTTCCCGGACACGCAGGTGCAAAAGAGTGAGCTTCAAGTTCCCTGACTGTAAATACTCTCCGATCCAGCTCATTGCCTTCTGTGTCAAGCCTTAGAAAAGCAAAGCCCTCTTCGCTTAGTGTGACATAAGAGAGGAGTATCGCGTAGTATCCACCGTCTGGAGCTATCGACAGAGCTAGAGGAAAGCTTTCTTCCAGAGAAAACTCCCAGAGTGGTTCTCCCCAAGGCCCAACCTTAAGAACGTAAGCCCTGCTTGAAAACTGGCTGGAGCGACCTGTGATAACATATCCATCGGTCGCTACTGTGATGTCCCAGCCTTCGTAGAATGGTAGACCATGTTCGCCGTAATGTCTATCCCACACTCTATTTCCGTCTCTATCAAGCATAAGAAGCCATAAATTCTGCCGATCCTGTTGCCAGCTGAATCCTGTCACCAGAAGATTTCCTTTCTCAACTTCGATGACGCTCAGAGCGGAATCGAAATCAGAACCGCCAAAATCCCTTTCCCAGACGACGTTATTAGACCAGTCGATTTTTGAAACGTATCCCTGGAAGTAGTTTTTCGCTGTTCTACACTCTCCTGCTATTACGAATCCGTCCGAAATACTTATCAAATTTCTGGGTGTTATCTCCTCTCTCTTGCCTAATACATTCTGCCGTAGCAAATTTCCTGCATTATCTACTTCGATAAGCAAAAACCCCCTGTTCCCATTGCTTCTGCGGCTTTGCGCGACCAGAAAGTAGTTTCCCTCTGGTGATACCGTCAGGGCACGACCGATCTCATCGTCAGTTGTACCGTATTCTCTGGCCCAGAGAACCTCGCCATTATCATCGAGTTTGATCGCGAGAACCTGAAGATAGGGTTCATCATAGTGCTCGACATAGCCGATGGCAACGAAACCTCCGTCAACGCGCATAACCGCGTTAAGCTCTTCTGAACATTCTCCGCCGTAGGTTCCGGAAAAAGCCCATAAAGAACATGCTAAAAACACAGTTAGAAGTACCGCCAGAGTTTTTTCCACTCTACCACCTCCAATCAATACGGATTTTACATCATCCTTTGGCAGATTCAAGCTGAAGGGCCCCAGTATTTGATAACCTTGCTTCTTCCTCTAGATGATTCACTCAGAACAGACTCCACCAGACCTTTGATATCCTTAATCACTAATGTATAATGAGTCCATTCTGGCTTTGGCGTGTAGAAAGCCCTCTCAGATGTTTGAAAGAGCGGCAAAGCCCAAAAGACTTCTGGAGGTGCTTTATGAAGGCGTTCTGCAAGATTCGTTCCTTTCGGTTCGCAAGGTTTGCTTCGCTCTCTCTGATTGTCCTTATATCCAGTTTCTTGTTTGCAAGACAGCTTGATCTTCCTGTTGACGGCTACAGACCGCCCACGGAAGTGGCCGGGGTCATATCCGAGGACACAGTGTGGACGAAGGCGGGAAGTCCTTATATTGTTAGATCAACGGTCACTATCTCTGTTGATGCTGTACTTAATGTGGAACCAGGAGCGGAGATCTACTTCGTTCAAAACCAGGAACTTATAGTCAGGGGAATGCTCAGGGCCGTCGGCAGTCAAGATGCACCCATAATCTTCAGAGGCACGGTGGAGATTCCCGGCTGGTGGAGGGCAATACACATTCAGAATGAAGGATCGGCGATACTTGAGTGGTGTGAGATTTCTTTCGGTGGTGCAACCCATGGAGCTGGTGTCTTGAAGACTGGAAGCGGAGGTTTGCGACTTGCGAACTCCACTATCAGGAGAACTAACGGGGACGGCCTAAGGGTGGCTGCAGGCTACTCTTTTTTTGAGAGCCTTGGAAATAGATTTCTTTACAACAACAATGGTGTTAGAGCAGGGACAAATGTCTCTTTCTTTGACAGAACTTCGACTTTCACAGGAAACAGTGTGGATATACACCTTGACGGGGGAACGATAAACACTGTCGTAAAGTGGGGTACCAGTAGCGACTACTCGATGGTGTTGGGGGGAGATGTCACGATCTCTCCGGGTGCTCTTCTAGAAATCGAACGCGGTACTGTCTTGAAATTCAGACAGGGAAACAGATTGATGGTAAACGGATTACTTGAGGCTGTAGGTAGTGAGGACGAACCCATATATTTCACCGACTGGCGGGACGATTCGGTTGGTGGAGATGCCAATCGAGACGGCACAGAGACGCTGCCCGAAGCCGGCTGGTGGCGATCTATTAATGTCTCTAATGACGGATCGGCTGTCCTCAGACATTGTGTTATCTCTTACGCAGGTCGATCCGATGGAGCTGCTCTTCTAAAGAGTGGAAACGGTTCTCTTACCGTTACAGAAACGAGAATCATCAATACTGCCGGTGAAGGACTACGCATAGCGGCCGGTTACTCATCTTTCGCGCATGCCAACAACTCATATGCTGACAACTCCATCGGTGTAAGAGTTTCAATCAATGCGTCTTTCGATGACAAGACTTCTAGTTTCGAAGGAAATGCACTGGATATCCAACTGGATGGTGGCACTATAAACACTGGTGTTAAGTGGGGTGCCAGTAGCGATTATTCAATGGTATTGGCTGGAGATATTACGGTTTCCGAAGGCGCCGTACTAGAAATAGTAACGGGAACAGTACTGAAACTAAGACAGAACAACAGAATTCTTGTAAACGGCCATCTTCAAGCTATCGGCAGTGAAGAGAAGCCGATATATTTCACCGACTGGCGGGACGATTCGGTTGGTGGAGATGCCAATCGAGACGGCACAGAGACGATGCCCGAAGCCGGCTGGTGGCGCTCGATCAGTTTACTGAACGCGGGATCAGCATATCTGGAATGGTGTGTTGTCACCTACTCAGGATCCAGAGATGGAGCGGGAATAATCAAAGGCAGCACCGGGGCTTTATCTCTGGTTAATACCACCGTTCGGAATAGCTCCGGAGACGGTATCAGGATAGATAACTCAGCCGGAGGTACTGTTATAAGTGATTCCATTCTGAGAGACAACTCTGGAGCCGGATTATTCTATCGCAGCGACGGAGTGACTGTCGAAAGGTCTCTTTTCAAGTCCAACGATGTAGGAATCAGACTGTCAGCAAACTGTTCCCTGATGATAGATGGTTCTTCTCATTTCGAAGACAACAACAGGGACGTCCAGATAGATGCTGGAACAATCTCCGGCGAAGTGAGCTGGAGTGTTCCCGGTGACCTGTCCGTCTTTTTGACCGGAAACACGACCATAGCCGGAGGAGCGGGCCTCAATATACGCTCTGGTACAATCTTGAAATTGGCCCAGAATACTCTTCTTACAGTGTACGGTTATCTCGATGCGAAAGGAACAGAAGAGAAGCCCGTTCACATAACCGATTGGCGAGACGATTCCGTCGGCGGAGATGCGAACCGCGACGGTGAAGATACGGTGGCTGAACCTGGTTGGTGGCGCTCTATAAACGTTATTAACGAGGGATCGATCTCTCTTGATTGGGTTACCATCTCTTATGCGCAGTCAGGTATTGCCAAAAGCGGATCGGGTTCGCTGGCAATAAGCAATTCGACGATCTGCGACATGACTGGAGATGCCTTGAGACTTGCAGCAGGATACTCCTCACTTGAATTTCGGAGAAACTCTTTCATAAACTGCACAACCGGCGTCAGATTGGGAATTAATACTTCCTTTGACGACAGCCTCGCATTCTTTTCCGGAAATAACATTGATGTCTATATGGACGGAGGAACGATAAGTACAGATATCACACTGGGACTAGGAAGCGATTACTCTTTCTATATATCCGGAGAGCTGTCAGTCTCGAAGGGTTCTAGTCTATACATAATGCCTGGTACAGTTCTGAAGTTTGCAAGATATCGAGGATTGAGAGTCTCTGGCAACCTGTATGCGATGGGCGAGTTCGATAGACCTGTGTATTTCACGGATTGGCGAGATGACTCCGTTGGCGGAGATGCCAATCGTGATGGCGGAGAGACCGTACCTGAACCTGGCTGGTGGCGTTCGATATACATTCAGGAAGCGGGAAATGCGGAGCTGAAGTGGTGTAACGTTATTTACGGCGGCTATGCGGATAGGACCGGTGTCTTCAAGACGGGTACTGGATCTCTATCTATTGAAGACTCTAGCTTCTCCATGACTGCCGGCGACGGCTTACATATAAGCAGTAGTGTGGGTATTATAGAAATATCGAGGAGTTCATTTGCAGACAACACCAACGGGGCGGCCATGACCAAAGAAAATACGCCACTTATCTTCTCAGAATGCCTATTCATTAACAATGCAGCCTTTGGACTCAAGAACGATGGTACGACAGAGGTACTTGCGATGGATTGCTGGTGGGGCGACAACACAGGGCCGTATCATGTTTCGCTAAACCCTGGTGGAAGAGGGGATCAGGTGAGCGGAAATGTTGCTTTTGATCCCTGGATCGGGAAAGACGAGCTGGACGAGGAAGAACAACAGATCGAGCAGTATATGGATGAGCACTCTGTCGATCTTGCGGGCTGGACTTCCTATTCTTCTGACGGGCTTTGCTTCGAAGTACCTGCTTACTGGCATAACGATACAGAGGAGTATACACGATACGCTTCTGGCGATGACAACTGGAAAGCATTGGGTAGATGGTATGATGCCGAACCTGGTTTCGAGAGGGTTTTCTTCGTTCTAGCGAGAGTCAATCCAGGGTCTCTCGAAGACGAGAAAGCCGATCTGAAAGAGGATATGGAAGTACTTCAGGAATTCGAAAGCGAGATAGCAGGAATGCCTGGGGTCTGGCTAATACTGACTGCGCCCGAACAGGATGTCGAACGCGTGATCTTCGCTCATCAATTCGGTACAGGAGAAGACGGCATGGCCCTGTCGATTGGGTTTGGTGTTAGGGAGATCGACTGGAGCGATATTGAAGAGATCTATGAGCGGATCATGAGTTCACTTCGCTATTGCGAGTACTGATAAGTCGCTTTTCACAGAATGTTGAGAACCAGATACCACAGATTGGCTGTATCAGAACTTGTTGATTCTGAAAACTGTTGCCAAATATAGCTTAAGTCGGATTGGGCAGAAGCCATCCCAAACTCGCTTCAGTAATCATCCTGTACGCTCTGTCTCTCTGTCAAACCAGGCTTTTACTTAGACCTTATCCTCCACACGTGGACTATTGTGCGTTCTTCTTCACGCTCCCCGTGCGGACTCTCTCTTCCCGGTTCGAAGACATAAAAGAGATTATTGTCTCGGTCATAAGAGCAAGCTCCAAGGTGATACTTTTCCTGATCTCCATAGACGTAATACAGTACGTCATCAACATTCAGGTGCGCATAGGGTTGCGCCTCATAAGGCTGCATTAATCCCTGCGCGACCTTAGCCAGATCTGAAGTGTCATAGAAGATGAACCAGCCTTCAAAGGAGTTGCTCCACCATCCGCGGAGGTGCGGAAGCTCACAATCGTCCATGCATTCTTTCAGTGGATCTCCATACCAGGCATCTCCGATTCCCTTAGTTCCAACGAAGACAACCGCCGATCTATCTCCCGCTGTGAGCCAGGCTCCGCCGGTCCATTCGTCCGAGTGTGAGTAGCCATTCATTTGATGCCAGGGATCAGGATTCCCTTCAAAGTAATTGGAGTACTTGATCAACGGAATCGATTCAAGGACAGCTCGATGCGGAGGCGGGTTTCCGTGTTTCCAGGGAGCTATAGCCATTAAGGATGGGCCGAATCCAGACCAGCCTCCGTCGCGATATCTTCCTGTTGCAAGGCGCATTCCTGACACGTTTTCCTCTGCCCAATCTGAAGGGATTTCGAAGAGATAATCGTTAGCATTGTAAGGGTTCATTCCGCTTATTGTCCATGCTCCAGCCGGATAAGGATTTTGAAGGTCTGTCTCACACCACATATGGGTGAAGAAGAATTCATCTTGATGGTGAGCACCCCAGCACAGATAGAGCTTTCTGACAGTCTGTTCACCTTGGGGACTGAGAATTTCCAGTCCTACTCTCGGCATCTCTTCGATCCATGTAAATAGGTCTTTTTTTACGTCGGAAAAGCCCTGAATAGTACGCGCAGTATTTAGATGAGAAAGGTTTTTAGTCGACGAGATAACGGGAACCGGTATATCGATTTCTGAAACAAGATTCCAGACGTCGTGGCCAGTACCATAGATGGAACCTGGAAAATCGTCGGTCTTTCCTTGAACATCTCCCGAAGCATCATAGGCCATTGACATGCCACCCCACTCCCAGCTCTGGGCATCAGGTGTTCCCGGTATCCATGCAGGAGTCAGAAAAGCTCCAAGATATTCGAAGTGCTCGGGCATTATTCTGTCTGAACTTGCCAGAGCGCCTATCGAAAGTCCAAGAAACAGAACGATCATCAGCGGAACAGATATTTCTCTTTTCAGAATTCTCATAATTTTGCCCTCCTTAGTATGCCATCCAACTGCAAGCCCTTTCTCTGAAAAGGCAACCATTCGGATTGGATAACAGGGTCGAGATGGAGTAAGGAAAGCATCTGCTGCGTTGTCTTTAGGCTAAAACTCCGTCCTGGCGATTCTGAAACCCAGATAGCTGTATGCGTAATTGTGGTAGAGATCGTTGCGATTCGAAACGCGCACCGCAATCTCGCTGCTTCCCCAGCTACCGCCTCGCCATATCCGGTGGGTACCGCTGTCTACGAAGGCTGAATAATATGGGTCAGTCTCGACCGAATCCGAGTATTCGTACCACGTATCACTACACCACTCCCAGAGATTTCCACTCATGTCATACAACCCAAGTTCATTTGGGGCTTTTGTTCCTATTTCGCGGGCTCTTGCGTCCGAATTCGATCTATACCAGGCGACCTCGTTCACATCGTTGCTTCCGGAGTATATTAATCCACTGCCGAGATTCCCGCCACGAGAAGCGAACTCCCACTCTGCCTCAGTCGGGAGCCTGTATCCCGCCACTTTTCTCACATCTGTTGTCACGTTCCCACTGGAATCCAAAAAGCTTCCTTGACTATCGTACGCCAACGGAAAGCCTTCAGTCTCGCTAAGCCAGTTGCAGAAGTGCGTAGCGTCCCACCAGGTCACGTTCATGACCGGCTGTCTGCCGCGTCCCCATCCCTGGTCGTCGGGTTTACTGGCACCAGTGCTTTCACAGAACAGATCATACTCTTCGAATGTCACTTCATACTTTCCGATGTAGAAGTTATACGTCAAGATCACTTTGTGTACGGGATTCTCGTTTTCCCGACCGCCCCCGATGGTATCTCCCATCCTAAAGCTACCGCTCTCAACAAGAATCACTGGAGGTATCATTGCTGTCGCCGCAAGCAAACAAGCCGACAGCATTAAGAAAACCGTGGAGAACGCTACTCTTCTTCTCAACTCTTCACCTCCCATGGAAATCAACTGCTATTTCTTGCCATTTGAATTTCGCTTTATTCCTCAGGTTACTGAATGATTATACTCGCTTTCTAATCGTGACTATACACTTGACAGGAGTCCTCAAAAGTCCTGCTTGCATGGATCAGCAATTGGCTAATCTGTTTCATCTCCAGATCAAATATCTGTTTAGTCCCTTTTGAACTCGTGATCATACTACAGGCAGAATGGATGAGTGACTTCTGGCAAGATGTCGGCTCTTGTCTTTGAGGATTTATCAATTGAAGGATGACAGAGCTTCTGTCTAGATACAAAAAGTGTTCGTACACTGAGCCGTTGGACCTCACTGAACAGTCCAAAGCCTATTTGGCAATGCTCTATGTATGAAGTTTTGATTTTCGCGACTAAAATCAGATCCTACTTATAATCTCTCTCGATTCTCAATCTCACGAGATCGATCTCGTAGACACGCAGCTTTCTGAAGAGCTTCTCGTTGTTCTTATTCTTCAAGAGCTGAAATGCTACCTTCGCGCCGATGGAGGCGAGATTTCCCAGAGCCTTTCCGGTAGTGTACCATTGTTTCCACGGGGTTTCTTTCAGCACTATCTCGAGGGGAGTCACGGTCTCGCTTTTCATTACGGCGCTATGAAGCTGGCTTTCTTCTCTTTTCTGTCGATCCAATTCACTGCAGAACTCTTCTGCGACTCTTCTGATACTGGATATTGAATTGATATCATCCCTTCCATGACCGATAAGCGCTGCAATTGATTCCTGCCTCTCAAACCTTCCCAAAGCCTGTTCAATAGATCGAGTAACCATTGCGGATTCAGAATGGGGACGACTCTGAATATTTTCCAGAGCTCTTCCCATCGGAACCAGTTCGTTACGTTTCTCGCTCATATCTCAAGAGAATCCTTCGGCGTCTCGGTCATTATTCTCGTTACTTCGAACTTCAAATCGTCTTCAAGCAAAGAGAATATGTAACCGTAGACATAGTTGAAATACTGCATGGTCGGGCCATCGAAGTATGCTGTGTTAAGTGATGCAATATACTCCTTAACCATAATCGGGAAGTTGCTTGTGGATCTCGAGTACTCTCTTTCGTTTTCGGAGAATTTGTCAAGCAGGTTCTTCAGTCTATCCAGAGCCTTCCTGTTATAACGGCCATATCTGGCGCTTCGAAGCGCGGCAGCCTTCTCTTCAGCGGTTTTGTAGAACTCGTTTTTTAGAACCTGGTACTGTTCTGTAAGGTCTTGATCTAGAAGAGAGACCTCAAGCGACGATTCCATAGAGGCCGCCCTGTTAATTGCCTTTCTGACTCCCATCTCATCATCCGAAGCCTTTATGCCTTCGAGAATGCTCTGCAACTCGAGCATAATCTCTCTATTCCTTTCTATCTGATAGTGTCTCTTCTCATCTTCATTCCTGGCCTTCAACTGTTCAAATTCACTTCGTACTTCAAGGAGCTTCTTTGAATACTGCTCCACAAGTGCTATTGTATCATTTCCTGCGTTACTGCCCAGTTCTTCAAGAGCTCTTTCACCCCTGCTCATTATGTCTTCGATTTCTCTTTCGCTTTTGGCTTCTTTGAGGTCGGCAAAGACTTTTTCCATAAGCATCTTGAAGATATCAGCGTTTTCGGGGAAGCGATTCGCGGCGGCACTCAACACCAGCCTGCTCTCGAATTCCTGATTCTTCTTCTGAAGTTCCTTGAACCTCTTTATGTACTCCTGAGGATCGGGTTCTTTGGAAAACTTGAACTCGTACGACCCGAGGTAAATACCACCCTCTCTCTTGACGAGCCGGTAACACAAGTATCCAAGAAAAACTAGAGCAATTATGGTCAACACCAGCATAAAAATCCCTCCGAAACTTTTCTCCTAAATAGGATAATAACACACTCAGACCGATTGCGCGAAAGCACGGAAGCCTGAAGACATTCCTTCTGAATATGATAGAGTCTGTCGGACGCTATCTCTGAAGTGTTTTACGATAGCTGTAAGTTCCCGAAAGAAGAGAAATGACAGGATCGGGTAGAAGCTTTATAGCCGCGTATAAGATAGACATGTTGATTATCCAGTAGATATACCAGAATCTTCTGAGAAGCTCTATAGGGTCTCCGAAAATGTCGAAAATCGGATAAATTAGCGATCCCGCTGCAATATGATAACCCAGTATGAACAGCGTCTTTCTCCCAAGCCGGGTGAAGTAGTCTCTGAGAACCGGACTCTTGCAGATGATCTGCGAAATGCCGGAGATTGCTACTATTCCCGAAAAGGACGCAAGTATATATAGCGCGGGAAGAGGGCCGAAGTAATCTTCCATAAGATAAACTTCCTTACTGGCTGCGGCCAGAGGAAGATACAGTATTCCGCTCAGCAAAGTCAAGTGGAAGGGGAGAAACGAAATAAGCTCTCTCCTTGATCCCAAAACCCTGCCAAGTGCGTAGAAAGGCATTGTTGAAAGAGCTACGTCCAGCTTGAAAGGCAGGGAACCTGGAAGGAAGAACATTCCGGCAAATCCCGCCGCTATAGCAACTGGAAGCAGATGGATTTTCTTAAATACTGAGAAATACAACTCCATCACGAATACGGCCGGAAGAAACCACAGTGGAATCAGGTTCAGGGGGATTGTACCAACCGCAGTTCTAACGATTGCGACGTTTATAACTACATCCCTAACCGGAAAGACCAGTTCCTGATGAGAGATCGCCAATTTCGCCGCAAGCCAGATAGCTATATTGACAGCGGCCATAACATAGTAGGGTATCATGAGTTGTCTGAAACGCTTCCAGACAATCCTGAACACAGGACCGTCTCTAGCGGTAAGTCCCGACAGAAAGAAAAAAGTGCAGGCGGCTGGGTTTATCAGGTCTGCAACTATCTGAGGCGGAAGAGTATGAAAGAGAACCACCAGAGAGATAATCAATCCTTTGGCCACATCTATCCACGCTATCCGCTCCAGCTGCGCTTGCGATGATAAGGATGCTCCAGTATCCCGCAACTCTATCACATCCGCTAGAAGTGCGAGCATACAAAAAAACTCTACGGCAAATCCGTTTTCTGAGCAAACCGGATTTGAGACCTTCGTTTGTGAAGCCACAGGAATTATCTGAGCGGAAAGAGCTCCGACTTTCCCTGTCAGATTGTAGTGCTCACACAGTAATTGCTAGATTATACCAAAAACGTGCAGGCCAATACCGAAGGAAGATTACCAAAAGAGTTTCATTTCCCGGAATACTTCTATACGGTCAGTGAGTCAAAAAAGATGATCCGTGCATAGATTAAGCAACTGTCTGATAATTGAGCTGAAGAGAGGGCACTTTTATCAGAACTGCCACAGTATTTCGTGAGGCTTTTCGATTTCGGATGATCTGTGATAGATCGCCAATAAGTCGTAAGAAAGAGATACGGTCTTTTGCTCACAGTAGAAATTATGATAGGCTATTAT
>LVBU01000131.1 GCA_001603185.1 Thermotogales bacterium Thermo_02
CTATTTATTCTCTTTTGCTGTCAAAGTTGAGAATGAGGAACCGGTATTCCAGCCAGATAAATTCTCACCAAAAACGAGACGTTTCACAGAAATCATGCCTCCACCAGGCCCAAAATCATGAACCCGTTTTATGAGTTAGAGGAAATATTTGAGACTTCTTCAGTCTGCTTCTACTATTGCCACGCCTATGTATTCCTTTGTCTGATCCAGTTCATCAAAAAAAGCTGAAACTGTTGGGTTGTTTACATCTCTTACGTCCACAGTCGCGACACCGTTAGAGCAGGCCAGATAGGCGGTATCTTTATCCACGAGAAATCCAAATCCCTCGCCCGTGTCTATACGGGTCTCGTTTATGAGGAAAGGATGCACCGGGTTTGAAACGTCGATTACCTGAAAGAATCCATTCTGAGACTTATCACTCGGAAGAATGGGTAAAGAAGTATAGTTGCTATAATCCTTGAACTCACTGTTTTCTTCTGCATACCCAATTATCCTACCCGAGACAAGTAATCGCTGATGATTACACAAAGCATATACTCCGAATCTTCCTTCAAGCGAAAGCTCTCCGATGACTTCGGGCTCTTCGGGTATTGAGATATCTATTGAAAGAACCCCGCAGGCACCGGCTACAAACAGATTGTCTCCGTTCATAGCTATTCCATGACCCTTAACGGGGGTCGTGCTCAATCTTGCAGCCTTCCTGATATTTTCGATATCGCTAACGTCGTAAACATAGAGAGCCTCTCGCGCCTTTGTCATCGAGTAGTCCATAGCTACTCCATAAATATAGTGCCCCTTCTTCACTATTTGAGAAATACCATAGGGTCCATAAGTGGCGGTGGGTTCAACTGAGATATCACAATCACATGACCCGAGCAGAACCGGCGAAGTCGGGTTCTTTACATCAATTACGCTTATTCCCTGCTGATAGCTTGAAAGGTACAGGCGCTTTTCCGACACTTCATACAGTGTTGTGTTGCCTGGATGGCTTCCCTCAAACATGGATACTCTGGAGATTTTTGGAAGGCTCGAAACGTCGAAGATTTCAAGATGCCTCAACTCGCTGCAGAAGAGAAGGCCGTTGTGTGAGGCGAATGAAACTGTCGTACCCAGCGTCCTTATCCGATCGACAAAGGATATCTTGCGCGGATCGGTAACATCGAGAATAACAAAGGCCGGATCAGACGGTTCTTTGGGGAGTTCGCTTTCCGAAGTGATCATAAACCTTTTCACAGACAATCACGCTCCTTCCAAAGAGCTAGAAGTGACTTCAGGACTTCGTGCGAGCGGCTCTCTCTCTCAACTAATCTTCGATTTTAACCCTGTTCGCCGAATAATACCGAACTCTTCTCGGTGAATGAGTCAACTTTTGTCCTGGAGTTATTTCGAATGATCGTTACCAGCTCGCATATTCGAACTTCGTGACTGAGCCGAATTCGTGTTTCCTGTATCTCTCAATTGTTTTCCCTATTTCTATCAGCGCAGGTTCAATATACTCCTCCTTCACGTAGAGTCCAAGTCTGAAGAAGCTGTATCCCTTTTCGTCGTTGAAAAACCAGTTTCCCGGCGCAATCTCGATGTTCTTCCTGTTGAGATTCTTTCTTATGTCGCGCAGATCGAAGGCCGCCGGCAATTCAATCCACCAGCTGGTACCGGAATCGCATATATTGGTTTTCGCATAGGCTGGAAGATATCTGTTACAGGCGTGGATCAATATCTCGCGTCTCTTCGCCAGCTTCTCCTGAACGAAAGAGAGATGGTGATCGTAGAACTCAGAGTTGAGTATCTCGTTTGTCACTAACTGAAGTATTCCGGCGACATCTCTTTCTATAACTCTCATTGAGCTCCACAATAGGTCGAGCGCTTTTTCCGGGCCCACTATCCAGCCGGTAGTGACTCCCGCTCCAAAGGTTTTCACGATATCGTGTATTTCGAAAACAACGTTGTCCTCTTCATAGTGGCGGATTGGAAAGGGTGTCTTGCCCGTGTACTGAAACTCGGAGCCACCGCTCAAATCGTCAATGATAGGAACTCTGTAGTTTGCGGCTAGCTTCACAAGATCATGTTTCTTCTTCTCGGACATATTGAAACCCATTGGCTCTCCGGCTGCCGATTGTATATAGATGAGTTTGACGGCGTTCTTTTTAAGAGCGTCTTCCAGCTCTTTCAGATCTATACCCTCAATGCTGCTCCTTACCGGAATAACCTTGAGATGCAAAGTCTTGAGAATTCCAAGCACACTCATGTTCGTGGGGTTTTCTACGACCACGCTTTCTCCCTGCTTGGTGAAGGCTTTGAAGATAAGGTATTCGGATTCGACGCTTCTGCCGCTTACGATAACATTTTCCGGCTTCAGGCTCTGCCCATTGCATCCAAGTCTCATGCATATTGCCTTTCGGAGATCGCGTAATCCTTTTGGATGTTCTACATAGCTGACAGTTTCGTTGAATAATGGACTCTTCATGGCTCTCTGAGCGAGCGCCTTCAAGAGCTGGCCGGGAATCAATTCCTCGTCGGGTGAGGCGTTATGGAAGATGACCTGCAAACCACGCGTCGCAGTCTCGCTCGTCGGTGATCTCTTCTTGAACTGGTGCGTATGTCTGTACCAGGTATCCAGGTGTCTGCACCAGTCGATGGGTCCGGAATCTGCTCCCTTCTCTTTCTTGGCGCGGATGTATGTGCCGCTTCCGACTTCTCTGTAGACAAGATCGTCCATGTAGAGTTCATCCATCGCTTTTATCACGATATTTTTGCTGACGCCGAGAAGCTGTTCGATCTCTCTAACGGAAGGGAGTTTCGAGCCATCGGGATATTCGCCGGAGAGTATCTTCTTCCTCAGCTTATCAAGCAGTTGCATATACAGCGGAACGGTACTCTCTTTGTCAAGCTGGAAGTCGATTATGAACATCTGTCTCACCCACTTTTCGAGTCTTGTGTATCTTGAACAGACCAAACAGCCTCTTATTCACAAAATCCCATTTCACGACGTCATACGGCTATTCCTTCCACGCTCCCCAGAAATCCATGAGAGGACCGTAGTACGGGAGATCTTCTTCACTCGGTCCGGGATGGAATGTGTTTTTGTAAGCGAAGATCTGCATATCCTGGATAATCGTGAATATAAGCGGCTGCTTCTGGGCCATTATCATCTGGAATTCTGCGAAGAGGTCGTATCTCCTCTGCGGGTCGATCTCAGTGATCTGGAGTTTGTAGATTTCGTCGATTCTCTCTTCCCAGTCGGGCAGCCAGTAGTTCTCTTCAGTTATGTGGTCTTCATCGCTATATCCGGGCGGGTAGTTCCAGAAGTGAAGATCCCCGTCGATGCGGTAGACGTTCGCTCCAGTACCGGGGTCAGGACTTCCGGTGAGACCGATGATTACCCCCTCATATCTGCCATTAAGAAGTCTTTCGACAACAGTGTTGAACCGGAGCTGCGAATAGTTGATCTTCACTCCTATTTTCAAGGCGTTTGAGACAAGATTTAGACCTATCAGGTCTCGAAGCTCGTTATTGAGGTTTGTTATGAGATCAAATTCGACTCTGTTTCCATAGTTGTCTATGCACGTGCCGTCCGCAAGCCAGTCGAAGCCGCCCCTCTTAAGTTCGAGCCGTGCTCTGGTGACTGAGTACTTGAGGCCGAATTCTTCGACACCTGGATAGTAGAAACCGCTATGAGGGGGGATCGGACCGTAAAGTGGAAGACCAAAACCGTTGAGAAGCGTATCGATTATAGATTGCCTCTCTATAAGATATACCATTGCCCTTCTGAAGTATTCGTTCCTGAACCACTCTCTTCTTATAGGGTCGGCAGCGTTGAAGTTGAATGCGATAAATTGATTGCTGTATCCTCCGACTCCAGTTCCTGTCTGCCAGCCCTTCTCTTCTGCCATCGAAAGAATCCTCGGATACTCGTCGGCAGCTGGAAAAAAGACGTCAGTCTCACCGACTTCGAACCTGAGCAATAACGCCGCTCTGTCGGGTACAATCTGGTAGACTATCCTCTCAATATATGGAAGTCGATTCCCTTGTGTGTCATACATCCAGAAGTGGGGATTTCTCTTCAGAACAATACGCTCACTAGTGATGTAATTCTCAATTGTGTAAAGTCCCATAGTCACCAGTTTGTCCCATTCGTCCAGTCCCCATGCCTGCGCAAAAGTACCGGCCTTGAGCCTTTCATCAAGCGCATGTTTCGGAAAGATATCTACAAAACCTATAGCTCTCAGCGCCATAGCGTTCGGCGTCGTCCAGGTGAAGGAGATAGTCTCCGCATCGATTGTCTGCACATCCGGAGGAAGACCGTTTGCATCGAAGATTCCTCCGATTCCCGTCCCTGTGACCTCGGGCAGAAGTTCTTCAAAGGTCCAGCGCACATCTTCCAGGGTGAAGGGTTCCCCATCCGACCACTTCAGTCCCTGCCTTATCTTCATGTAAAGAGTCAAGCCGTCTTCGGAGAACCACCACTCCTTTGCAAGGTAGGGCCTTGTGGGCATCATATAAATATCTGGAATCAAAAGCGAAGAGTAGAGCCAGCCGTTTATATTGGCTGTAGAAACTGAAATGGCCGCGTTGAAAGTGTGGGGGTCACTTGTCAATGCTACATACATAGTCCCTCCAGGTTTCCCAGAGACATCGGCGATGTAGTACTCGGGTTCTGAAGCGACTACCATCAAAGAGATAAGTAGTATAAACACAGTAACGATTGCTAATTTCGAAAAAAACGATCTATGCCTATCTTTCATATAAACAGCGTCAGGAAACACCGTGCTTTAGCGCGGTGATGAATGACGCCTCCCTCCTTTCACATAGTAGTGATGATGATCTTTCTACAAGT
>LVBU01000132.1 GCA_001603185.1 Thermotogales bacterium Thermo_02
CCCTTAGTGCACCTATAATGTCATCCCGGACCCCGATCCGGGATCACCTCCTCAGAATCGCCAGTCGCCTTCGGCGGCCAGTATCGCTTCGCGATGCCAGTACGACTGCGTCGCGCCAGTTCCGCTTCACGGGCTGATCTTGACGCTCTTGACCTTAATCCCCGCTTGAGCGGGGGGGACCGCTTGCGGTGGGGCGTTGTTCTCGTTCTTACCAGACCCTAGACCCCAAACCCCATACCCGGTTCTTCGTCCTCTCTCCTCGGTCTCGTCTTCTCTCCTTATCTCGTTTTTTCGCTCTTCCGCTCTTACCAGACCCTAGACCCCAAACCCCATACCCGTTCTAGTCTCGTCCTCTCTCTTAATCTCGTACTCTCGCTGATCCTTAACCAAGAACCTGGACGCGAAGCGTCGGAACGAGTAACTTGGGCGCAGCGCGCCGGAACCGCTCTTCTGCTCTTTCCAAGGACGGGTCCATGCTCTGGAACGAAGTATGAGGTGGAACAGAGGTATGAGGTTAGAGGTGAGAAAACCAAAATCTCTTCGCTCTTCCGCTCTTGCCAGACTCCAAACTCCAAACCCCAGACCCGTTACTCCAATTTTCGCCATCCACCAATCACTAATCACCAGCCACCAAACATCGCTCTTCGCCCGTGAAGCCGAACTGGCCTGCGTAAGCAGACTGGCGAAGGCGAAACCTTTACTGGCGGCGGGATGTCCCTCCCGCCAAAAAAGGAGTCTGTCCCGGTTTTTTGTCACGGCCTCAGGTTTTCCAAAGGCAGCTGTAGTAGTCAGTAACGCTCCTATAGAACTCGTCTACTGTAGATCCCGAAAGAGATATGCTGCAATCGCCGGCCTTCTGAAGATATTCAGACAGCCTTTTTTTCTGATCCATCAGTGCAGAAAGCGCGAGATACTCATCATCAATCAACTCATCTCTAAGGCATTCTTCAAGTATGAGTAGCGAAGAGAAAAGAAACCATGAAGGATTGATCATCTGAACTTCAAACTCAAAAAGCCCTGCGAAGTCTTTCCGAATCGAAAAGAGTCTTTCTCTTGTAGATCTCTTCTCTAGTAACAACCCGGCCTTACCCAGCTTCTCGAGTTCGATAAGTACCGCCTTTTGATTGAGAAAGCGACGGCTTGCAATCTGATTGGAGTTTGCGCTTCCCTCAGTGAGGAGATGAAATATAACCTCCGCCCTGGTAGTTGATCCAAATATTAGTCTCAGCCGAATAAGCAGATTTGAATTGGTTCTTGCTTCGGGCTCAGTGATGTACTTGCTAGCAGCACCAGAGTAACCTACACAAGTATTCAGAGGAAGCTTCGCCTGATTCGCTACAGCCTTTCGAAGTCTCTTCAGACGAGAATGATTTATGTATTGTAGGTTGTATTTGCTCCAGTCGAAAGAGATCTTCTCTAGTCGCCTCTCGTGTTTACAAAAGTACTCTGAAAAGGCAATCGCGCTCTCTGGATCGCTAAAAACTCTTACCGACTGCTCGGATATTGACCAGACGCCGAGATTCATCCACTCCGCCCACAGCAATTTCAGGGCTCTATCTATTACCAGATTCTTGAAGTCTTTTGGATGCATCATAAAAACCAAGCCTCCGAACAAGGTCAATCATTATATCTCTAAAGGTGGGCGAGACATCATGAGTCATCGTCCATTTAGCTGCGACCAAAATCTCTTTTTCCGTCGGTTGTAACTTCATCAGATCATCTATATGATACCCGCCACGGTCAGCTGAAGCGTACAACTTGAAGTGAATCTGATCTAGTCGCGAAATTTAATAAACAGCAAGAGAAGTTCCTACTTCAATTCTATTGAGCCGGTCTGCAAATCCTTCAGGCAAACCGAGCTCTATGAGTGATGCCGGTCCGTCGTTTAGCCAGTCCTTTGGAAGTCCTAGATCCCGGGCCACTTTTCCGGCAGCCTCTCTAAGCCAGCTCGGGAATTCGGCTCTTCTCACGACGATTCGCTCCTCCACTTCGTCTGCGAAACCGACCACATCTATGCCGCTAGTTGTCCTTTCCACTAAACCGAGAGCGTTCAGTGCGGCGCCACCGCAAACAACTAAACCGATTTTCTTATCAATCGCATTCAACTGAGAATTGAAAGCCCTTAAAGCGACTTCGATATCTGAAAAGGTCATATTTCTCTCCATAATGTTAGTATATCACATACACAAAGCTAGTAAATAAAATACTACAACTTCTACTGTCATACTTAATTC
>LVBU01000133.1 GCA_001603185.1 Thermotogales bacterium Thermo_02
TAGTGACTCACTCGAGTAGAGATCGATCCTATCGCCTTCATTCAAATTCATCACCACTCAATATAATCATTATAATGATTATAATACCATGGAAAGCAAAACCAATAGACGAATGCTGTCGGCTAGCTCCCTTAGAACTGAAATAGAACCCCACAAAAGCGATTAGCTTATCGTTTCTATAGAAAACTCCATAAAGGACAGGCTGGAAAGAGGAAGTCAATTTGAGAATGGACAGGTGGTGTCTCTTCCACAAAGTGACAGTCCATCGCGCGCTTTTCCAACCTCTCGGCTCTTCTGTATTCGCGCCAATACCGCTTCGCGGGCGGTAAGAGCCGTTGTGAGTTGTGCGTTGTAGGTTGTCGGTAAGAGCGCCCGAGAAAGAGCATTGTCGAGAGTTCTCTTGAGAACCGTGGAGTGTGGAGAGTTGTAAGAAAGATCATGAGAAAGTTCTTGCCAGTCGCCTTCGGCGGCCAGTATCGCTTCGCGATGCCAGTACCACTTCGTGGCGCCAGTACCGCTTCGCTCACGAGAAGATGAGAATCTTAGGATCCTACCTACCGTGTCATCCCGTAATGTTTCTATACGGGATCCACTCCTCAGCGTCAAAGCGGACGCGTGAATAAGAGGTAAGGGGTAAGAGGCGAGAGGTGTGAAGATCAAGATCTTCTCTCTCCTCTTCTCGTCCTCTCTCTTAATCTCGTACTCTCGCTGATCCNNAGCTTCAAAGAACCGCCAGTCGCCTTCGGCGGCCAGTATCGCTTCGCGATGCCAGTACGACTGCGTCGCGCCAGTTCCGCTTCGCGGGCTAAGAACCAAGAATCTGGACGCGGAGCGTCGGAACGAAGAACAGATCTTCCAGCTCCAGAACGCTCTTCAGACCTCTTACCTCTCTCCTCTCACCTCTGGCCTCAGGTCTTTACCAAGGACGGCTCTTCGCTCTTCCAATCTCTCTCCTCATCTCGTGTTTTCGGTGCTTTTCTGTTTCGCTCCTTTAGAACCGGCATGTGTGGTAGAATTCCGATGAGGTGATATTATGCAAGATCTAGAAAGCGTTATTCAACTATTGCGTAGAAGCCTTCCCGAGCTCAAAGATCGTTTTTCTGTTTCAAAGATAGGGGTTTTTGGTTCGTATGTAAAGGGAAACCAGAGCGACAACAGCGATTTAGACATCTACATAGAGTTTGACAGAGTACCCGGTCTGGAATTCATGGAGCTTACAGAGCTCCTTGAGAATATCGTGCAAAAGAAGGTTGATTTGCTAACTCCTTCCGGGTTGAAGAGCATACGAAACGATCGAATCAGAAACGACATCGAGCAATCAATAATATATGTCTAGGAGAGAGATTAACGAGATTCTTGAGGATATGATCGATTGCATAGAGAGAATCACAGCCTATGTGAAAAATATGTCTTATGATGAATTTATGACTGACTTGAAGACACAGGATGCAGTAATCAGAAACATAGAGATAATTGGAGAAGCAGCAAAGCAACTACCAAACAGCTTCAAAACAACTCATAGCGACATTCCATGGAGAGCTATAGCTGGTACAAGAGATCGACTAATTCATGACTACTCAGGTGTCAACTATGACATAGTGTGGGTAGTTATTGTTAACGACTTACCTTCTCTTCAACCGAGGCTGATCGAAATATTTGAGAGTGAGAAAAACTCAAAAGAATAGAACAGCTCGATCTTCTTCTGTCTATTTGTGGCGCCTGTTCCGCTTCGCGGGCTGATCTTGAAGCTCTTGATCCTAGATCCCCGCTCGAGCGGGGGGGACCGCTTGCGGTGGGGCGTGTGCTCTTGAGATCGGCTGTACGTTGCTCGTTGTGGGTTTTTGGTAAGAGCACTTATGCGAATCTTTTTCTTACCAGACACTAGACCCCAAACCCCAAACCCGTTCCTCCGTTCTTCGCCATCCACCATTCACTAACCACTAATCACCAAACACCGATCTTCCTACTGTCATCCCGTAATGTTTCTATACGATGACGCGAGAGGGTTGTCATCCCGTTATGCTTTTACACGGGATCTCGTTCTTCTGCTCTTTCCAAGGACGGGTCCACGATCGGGGACGCTGGTCGAAGGACGGGTTTTCATGCTCGCCACCATTCACTAACCACTAATCACCAAACACCGATCTTCTGACCAAGAACCTGGACGCGAAGCGTCGGAACGAGAAACGGCTCTTACCAAAAGTGGCGTCCCTATTTTCAAATAGAAGATCTCCCTTTCGGGAGATCTACACGAACAAAGTAACAACTTGAGTTTGAAAGAACTACGCACCTAAAGGTCTGGCAGCCCCACGGGGAATCGAACCCCGACCTTCGGACTGAGAATC
>LVBU01000134.1 GCA_001603185.1 Thermotogales bacterium Thermo_02
AAATACTTTCATACGGCTTATTTCTATTAAGAAAATCAACGGCAATCGCTGCCTGGACCATACCACCGAGATAACTTGTAAAGGGCAAGATCCCCTTTGGAGCGGAGTTGTCCCTTCTTTCATCTCCCATAAAACATCTGTAGCAGGGGAGAGTGCGGTCTCTGTACATTACGTATCCACTGAACTCCTCGACGGCTCCGTCTATATACGGAATACCCGAACGGTAACACGCATCATTTATCGAGTATCTGCCGCTGAAATTATCGACACAGCTAATTACAAGGTCCGGTTTCTCAGTCCGGAGAAGACTCTCACTAAAAAACGAGTTGTACACTCTTATTCTTGCAGAAGTATAGGCTCTGCTAAGTTTCTTCTGCAACACTTCGGCTTTGAGATAACCGACGTCCCCATAATCGTACAGTATTTGTCGGTGAAGATTGTTAAGTTTTACACTACCCGGTTCGACAACCGCTAAATCTCTAAGTCCAAGATCGAGCAAAGTCTTTATTAGAGGACCGCCAAGACCACCGGCTCCAACGACCATTACTCTTCCCTGTCTGCGAACTCTCTCCAGGTCGGAAACTGGAAACTTGATTTCGAGCGAATTCTCGATATTCTCTTCTAGCAGCCACAAAAAGACTCTTGAAGCGATTACCGGAGCAAAGAACTTTGACAGCTCGTGGGGGAAAGAAATCACTTTCTTCCCGGACTGCTCATAGAACTCGAGATTTGGACCGTTCCGAAACTGTATCGTCTCATCCTGCCTGTATATCAAAGGAGAATAGAATCGCAGTATCTTATGCCGGGGAAACTCTCTGGTTATTCCGGCCAAGCCGCTTCTAATAAGCAGTTCGGCAATGAGCTCTTCGAATTCGCACGATAGTGAACCAAACGTCTCTTCAGTTAGCCTGAGCTGGAACGCTTCCGTAATACCCTTTACAAGAAGCTGTCTCGCGTACCACTCCAAAATGAACTCTCTTTCAATATCCATGATTCACCTCCATGGACCAGCTCTCAGATCAAGTATAACAGGTTAAACCCAAAGACCCGTTCGATAAGTCTTACTATCATCTGGAGGTGTAGGTATGGATTATAGAGTCAGGACATATATGAGAGGCAACGTATTTCCTAAAGACTGGGAAGTAGTCGAAAAGATACAGCTTCACGAGGCGCTCTCCATTGGCGAGTTCGACCCCGGTTGCGATCCTAAAACAGCAGTGCTGAGCACTAACAGCAAAGAATACTGGGAAAGGGTAGAAGAACTCCTGAGAGAGCATTTTTCAGGAGAAGATTATCGGGAGATTCCCGACGAAATAATTGAGGAATTTATTCAGAGCGTTCTAGTCTATCCCGAGAGATATGTGTGTATAGAGAGAAAGTAGATCACATATCCGGTATATATCCCTTGAACTGGGCTTTGTAAAGCTTCGCGTAGTGTCCACTGGCCTTTACGAGCTCCGTATGGGTTCCCCGTTCTATGATTCCGCTGCTCGAAATGACTACTATCTCATCGGCGTTCTTGATCGTCGAAAGCCTGTGCGCTATTACCAGAGTTGTCCTTCCTCTGGACAGGCTCTCGAGTGAAGCCTGTATCTTCAGCTCCGTCTCGTTATCCAGCGAAGAAGTCGCCTCGTCGAGGATCAGAATCGGTGGGTTTTTCAAAAAGACCCTGGCTATGGATATCCTCTGCTTCTGGCCTCCTGAAAGCATAACTCCGCGTTCTCCGACATAAGTTTCGTAGCCGCTTTCCAGACTCATTATGAAGTCGTGTATGTTCGCTTTTTTTGCCGCTTCGGCTATCTCCTCATCAGTCGCGTCGCCCTTGCCGTATCCGATATTGTCCCTCACAGTCCCCGCGAAGAGAAAGACATCCTGCTGAACAATTCCTATATTACTGCGCAGGGAATGCAGAGTCACTTCTCTAATGTCCTTACCGTCTACCGTTATTCTTCCCGCGCTAACATCGTAGAACCTTGGAATCAGATGACAGAGAGTCGTCTTGCCCCCGCCGGAAGGACCCACGAGAGCTATCATTTTGCCTGCCGGTATTTCGAGACTTATGTCCGACAGAACCTTCTCTCCCCCATTGTAAGAGAAGGAGACGTTCTCAACTGCCACATCTCCCCTCACATCGCTGAGCTCAACTGCTCCCGGAGAATCGACTATGGAGGACTTTGTGTTCATAATCTCGACGAACCTCTCGAATCCAGACATACCGTCTTCGTACTGTTGGGCGAACTGCATAAGCCTTCTTATTGGCTGCAGGAAAAGCTCTATATACAGGAAAAAGGCCACGAGTGACCCCACGGAAATCTCTCCGGCGAATGTCAAATAGCCCCCGACTGCCAGAACGGTAACCTTTAGCATATTCATCAGCAAATCGACGCCGGTTATCATCTCAGCCATAGACTTGAAGGCGAACTCCCTGGATTCCTTGAACTCCTGATTTCCCAGATTGAACTTCGACTTTTCGAACTCTTCGTTTGTGAAAGACTGCGCCACTCTGATACCTGAAATACTGTTCTCGAGCTGGGCGTTCACATTGGCGATCTTCTTTCTCACTATCCTGAAGGCCTTTGCCATCTTCTGCCTCTTCTTGATCCCAAACCAGACCATGAATGGGATATAGGCAAAGACAATGAGCGTGAGTCTCCAGTCCGTCTGAATAAGAATTATGAAAGCTCCAATAAGAGTGACAAGCGAGATGAAGAGATCCTCCGGTCCGTGGTGGGCAAGCTCGGTAATCTCTCTCAGATCGTTCACTATCCTCGACATGATCTTGCCGGTTCTTATTCTATCGAAATAGCTGAATGAAAGTGTCTGGAGGTGAGAGAAGATATCCTTCCTCATGTTGTACTCCATTCTTACGCCGACCACGTGGCCCCAGTAGTTGACCACATAGTTAAAAACTGCCCGCATGACAAACAGACCGGCCATTACAACGGCGATTATCACTATTCCCCGTATGTTGCCAGACGGAATAAGGTCGTCCAGAGCGAGCCTTGTGAAAGTCGGAAAGACCAGATCTATGCCTGCTATCATGAACGCGCAGGCCATATCCAGCAAAAAGAGTTTAATATGAGGACGATAATAACTGATAAATCTCCGAATCATAGAAAGCCTCCGTTGTGGTAAGGTAAGCGTCCCAATTCTACTACATCGATCGGAATATAACAAGCGCAGCGTTTGAAAGAGCAGGAGGCGTCCTCCGTCAACCGTCCACCCTCCGAGAAGCCCGGGTCTAGGGTTTGGGGTCTAGGGTCTTGTAAGAGCGAGAAGAGCGAAAAGATCTTGGTTTTCTTACCTCTAGCCTCTAACCTCTTACCTCTGTTCCACATCGTCCACCGTCCTCTGAGAAGAGCGTTAGGAGCGGAAGATACGTCCTTCGTCCAGCGTCCCGGAGCATGGACCCGTCCTTCGAAAGAGCGAGAGAGACGTTATCCGTCCACCGTTGTTTGTTAGAATAAGATAGGCAGGGGTACAAGATAAGTCCAGTCATTCGTTCTTGGTTAAGGAGCAAAGGAGAACGAGATGAAAAGAGGGCGAGAGAGAGTCTCGTTTCTCTCGTTTTTACCAGACCCTAGACTCCAAACTCCAGACCCGTTCTTCTCCGTCCACCCTCCGAGAAGAGCTCCAAAACACCGCTCTTCCGCTTTTGATCTAAGATCCCCTCTCGCAGAGGGGTGGCGGCATGCCCCTGCCGACGGGGTGTGTTGCTCTTGAGAATCGTGGATAGTGGAGCGTGGAGAGTTATGAAGAACCGCCAGTCGCCTGCGGCGGCCAGTATCGCTTCGCGATGCCAGTACGACTGCGTCGCGCCAGTTCCGCTTCGCGGGCAAAAGATCGTTGGAGAGTGGAGAGAAAGAGCATCGTCGAGACGTTCGCTACGCTCACGAGGTGGATCAGAGGTAAGGGGTGAGAGGATAGAGGTAAGAAAACCAAGATCTCCTTCTCGTGAAAATGGGGACTGACGGGCTCCTGACGTTCTTCTCACTGTCATCCCGGACCCCGATCCCGTCATCCCGTAGTGCTTCTATACGGGATCTCGTTCTTACCAGACCCTAAACCCCAAACCCCATACCCGGTTCTTCGTCTCTCCCTCTCTCTCAATCTCGTGTTTTCGCTCTTCTCTCGCCTTCATCCCAGATCGTGTACCCGTCCTTGGAGAGCAAGAACATAAGAACCTTCCTTCGATGCTTCGTGCCCAAGTTCTTGATTTTAAGGAAAGAGTTCTCCTGGACGAGAAATCAGGTCAGATGGGCTCGTGACAAACTCGTTTAAAGTGGCATTATAAGCTATTCTGAGGCGAAAAGGGTAAGAACGGGCAGTATGCTTTTACCGAGAAAGTTTTACGCGCAAGTCACACGCAAACCACGCGCACGTACATTATATATAAACAAAACAATACAAAACAAAACTAAACAGACAAATACAGAATTACCTATCGGTAATTCGTCAGTGAAACTGACGGATGCGAGCTCTGAATCCGTGGATTTTGATCAATCTCTCAAAAACGAGAGAGAAGTTTCTTCTGAAGGAAAGGCAGAAGAGAGTCAGAAAAGCGGTTCAACTGTCGAGAATTCTCCTTCGAGAGAAGAGCCAGTACAAAGTGCTTCTCACCATACCAGGATTGCGAGTGACAACGGCCACAGCCAGTAGTTGTTTTCCGGGTCCTCAAGGTCGAGCGCAGCCAGACCTTGTCGTGGACCTCTTTACCATCCTGCGTATAGGAGACGCCTATGCCGTCGGTCAGCATGCGGTGAAAACGCCGGTTGTTTTCGATCAAGCTGGGCGAGTCGGCTCCTGCAATTTTCCGGATGGCCTCTTCAATCGCATCCGGCGGGATGTTCGGATTGATATTCTCAAGCGCGGTCTGGAGTCTTCCGACCAATATGACCTGATCGTAATCATTACGTTCACGGGCCGCGCCGCCTGCCTGCCGCGACGAGTTCGGCGCAGGCAGGTCCGGGCTGATGTCCGGGCCAAAGGCGGTCTGCCAGCCTAGGGTCTCGAACCAGTCCAGAGCGGTCTTTTCAAGCGTAGTTTCAGAGGTCTTACTCATCGCTTTCCTCCTTAGCACCCTGAATGCGCTTAAGCTCCCGATCAAAGTCGGAAATGTATTCCCGGTCCTGTCGTTCTCTGTAGGTTTCGTACTCCTGTTCGGCTTTCAATTTTGCCTCCAGAGCGCTTACCTTTCCCTTGTCCTCGAGAATCGGGTAGTTGGAAAGTGTCAGAAAGCTGTGGAGAAACTCCATCCAGTCTTTCATCTTCATTACAATCTGCCGTTCCGCCCGATTTTCGGCAAGGTCGAGGTAGGCAGTCACAATCCGGTTCAACTCTCTAATGTGCGCCTCGCTCAGATAATTCTTGGCAACAGAGACATCGGATTTCACGATTTTCCCGTCAGGTGACTGTTTCCAGCTTGTGAGCCCCATATGTGTTTTTTCGGCGTCCGCCGAGTCATAGATGATTTCTGCGGCCGTTTTCCCGGTAATGGCCCAGTGGAGTTTGTTCTGTACAGTCGCGAAGAATTCCTGGGTTATGGGAGCGCTTCTATCGTAATCTGCCGAAAGCGCATAGATATCGGTGATCTTCTGGTAAAATCGCCGCTCGCTGGCCCGGATTTCACGAATCCGTTCCAGAAGCTCGTCGAAATAATCCTTGCCGAAGTGCTTCCCTTTTTTGAGCCGTTCATCATCGAGCACAAAACCCTTAATGATGAACTCCTTCAAGGTTTTTGTAGCCCATATCCGGAACTGAGTGGCCTGATAGCTGTTGACCCGGTATCCCACCGCAATGATGGCGTCGAGGTTGTAATATTCCAGTTTACGTTTGACCTTGCGACTGCCCTCCCGGCGAACTGTTTCCAAAATGGAAATAGTTGTTTCCCGCTCCAGTTCACCTGAATCGAAAATATTCCCCAGATGTTTGCTGATGGCGGGAACTTCAACATCGAACAGTTGCGCAATGGCCTTCTGGGTCAGCCAGAAATTTTCGTCATGAAGCAAAACGCCGACTTTCTTGCTGCCTTCCGGGGTGCTGTAGAGGACGATTTCGTTTTCTCTCATACTCCCACCTCCCTCATCTTCTCTTCCAGAAATTTCTGTATTTCTTCCTTGCGGGGCGGTTCAAGCTGGTACTTGGAGACGAACAAGTGGTTGTCCATACCTGCCAGGGCGTGGTCTTTTTGCGTGCAGAGCAGAATGCCCACGGGCGGCTTGTCTCCGTCAGCCATCATGTTCTTCCGATGGGATTTTCAATTGTGTGGACAGTGTCCCCACAATTTGAGGATAAAGCCGAAAAAAACGCAGGTAACAATAGAGCTGGCGGCGATTGCAATTACTCACATTGATGCCTGTCAGTCGCTTTGCCAGTTCCGAAAGGAGCTTATTACCGTAATCCGCGCGGTCCGAACCGTTCAGTTCATATTTGTCAATATAGGCACCGATCATCCAGTTTCGAAGGGTCAGGCTGACATTGACCGCCCGCCCGGCCTGCGCGGCCATGTTTTCGTCTACCTGGTGAATAGCAGTGACCAGGGTGCTGAAGTTAAAGCCTTCCTGGTTATTGGCCATTACCCAAAACCTCCAAATTCCTCTTGATAGTGGCTTCGATAAAACTGCTCGTAGAGCGTGGCTGAAAGTTCAGACATCTTTTCCTCAAACGGAATGCCGTCGTCGATCTCAGCCGCACCCACGTATCGGCCCGGGGTCAACACATAGCCGTGTTCCCTTATCTCATCCGTCGTGACGCTCTTGCAGAAGTCCGGCATATTCCCGTATTCACCGACCTCTTTTTCTCCGCGCCAGGCATGGTAGGTAGTGGCGATCTTGTCGATCTCTTCATCGGAAAAATCTTTGTGGGTCCGGTCGATGAGGTTTCCCAATTTACGGACGTCGATAAAAAGCGTTTGCCCGCGACGGGCGCGAAACTTGCCGTTCTTCTTGTTGCGGGCGAGAAACCAGAGGCACACCGGAATCTGTGTCGTATAAAAAAGCTGCCCGGGCATGGCGATCATGCAGTCCACCAGGTCCGCCTCGATCATATTTTTGCGAATTTCCCCTTCGCTATAATTCTCACGCTCAACCCTCTATCAGTTTTGCTAGATAGACTCAACCCTCAATACCCGACATACACGACAGCGGGCTTACACACGCTGCATGGTTCATAGCCCATCTGAACTGCCTCTGAAAGCGTTACAGGTATCTTGCTCTGGAGAAGATGCTGGCAATGTGTCTGGTGATATTTCTGTCCGGTCCTCGTTATGAACACAACAGGATTGTAAATAGGTTCGGGCGGTGTAACTGCAAAGCTTTCGTCGCTCCACAATCCCGTTCTGTCAAGTCCTGCAAGCCTTTCAACTTCCGCGAACGCCTCCATATATTGATCGTTGAACGGGTGTCTCGAATATACCCGTGCGTAGCCGTTCGCCAACGAGAGAAGATTGAAAAGGACATAATGCGTCTCGCCTTCATAGCTCGCCGGGATCCAGACATAGGCGAAGTAGCGCCCGTAACTGTCTCTTGTCATCGTATCATAAGAGAGAAAGACTCTTCTGTCTTCAAGCAAGAGCTTCGCGAAACGCGATGACTCCAGTCCGAACTGCGCGATCGCCTCTTCCGAGTGCTTGCTGTCGGGAGCGTCAATGCCTGTGAGTCGTATAACTTCGATGAGATTCAGGGTCTCGTGACGGACGACCGTAAATACATCTCCGTCTATAACGCTTAGCAAAAGTGATTCGTCGTATTCCGCAGTCTCATCGAAAAGGTCCAGATGTTCTTCGTAGTAG
>LVBU01000135.1 GCA_001603185.1 Thermotogales bacterium Thermo_02
TCTTTTGGTTAAGTCAAAGTGCATAAGTTGAGAATATAACTTCTCAACTGCGAAGCGTAGAACGTCGTTCCTCCAAGGTTCATCAGGTTTATATTACCGTGTGCGATAAAGTAGAGTGTCATGTGGTTGATTTTCTCATTGACTATAAGATCGTTCATAGCGTTTTGAACTGCCGTCCAGTTAGGTGCTGCCGCTCCGGCGACATACCTCACATCTCTTACGTTATCTGTTCCCATCAAAGTCTTGAACGACGTTGACATGAGATTACGTACAAGTCTTGCCTCGTCGTATAGACTCTGCGATGGAGTGAGTCCACTGGTTATAACCGCGCCCTTACGAGTAATCTTTGCGATGATTATATCGATCCAATCTCCAATGGGTAAGAGTACGATCTTCGATTTATCCCAGATTATTGCAGAGATATACTGGGTGCGCACAAGAATAGGTCCTGGAATGTTATTGTTGACCTTTGGAACGCCCTGAATCTTCTCATCGAAGATAATCTGTCTGTTCTTGTTTACGACTACCAGTCTTCCCGGATGGTCATAAAAGGCGCCAGGCGCTTCGTCGAGATAGAAGAGCCATCCTGCCTGGTCCAGCCCCTGAAGCTGGAACTGGAACTCCGTATTTCCTTCGGCGGTCTCCGAAGTTATGACATCTCCAACCTCGACTTCGGCAAGCAAGACACCAGTAAATGGATCATCGGGCTCGCCTTCACTTTTTATGAAATCAATGAATTTCTTTGTGGCTACTTCAACCGGATCTTTCGGAATACACGCAGAAAGTATGAGTAAAGTTATCGAGACAAGAGTTAGTATCAAAGCTGCTCTTTTGAACCGCATAGCATCACCTTCCCCTTGATACGAAGATCATCATTATCCTATACGGACTCTATATCAACCACAATCATCTTGTCCTAACAATTATATGCTCAGAGGGTACCAATCTATATCAAACGTAAGACTCTATCGTTTACAACTTAATGTACTGGAAGATACTTTGGAATCGAGATATTAAGCCTTTCTTGCTATCAAGTTCATAAGAAAGATTTGCAGAGTCCTTCTGAAGACTACCAAAAAAAGGGATAATTACTGCAAAAAAAGAGGGCGTTTCCGCCCTCTTTTAGCCGATGTTCTCTATCAATAGTACTCGATTTCTCGTGTTTCCTCCTGCATGATCATCGCAGAGTCCTTCCAGTTCTCGTCTTCGAGGTCTTCCAGACTGAAGACATAGAACTCGACCTTGTATATGTAGTTGCCCATGGAATCGTAGACGTATTCGAAGACCGAGACTTCCTTTTCGTCACCCCAGTAACTGTCGCTGATCTTTCTTGAGACATCGCCCATTTCATTGTACTCGAATACTGAGGAGATCGGATCCGGTTCTGTACCTGGTTCGGCGAACATGTACATGTACTCAAGCTGTTCAACCTTGAGATTGTTCTCAAACACGTATACAGTCTTGGATAGGAGCATGCCCATCATCTCAAGCGCTTCTTCAATCAGGTTGTCGTTGTCGTCATACTTGAAGGTAATTGCAAACTCCATTTCCATGCCTTCGCTAATACCGGATATTCTCTGCGCTATGAGTCTGCCCTTTTCGTCGTATTCCATGGCAATTACAGATTCGCCCTCAACATCATCTACTGTAATCGAGACGATCTTGCCATTTTCAATTACGACTTCGCCGATGGCTTCTTCAACGCCGCCTTCTCGACCGGTAAGTGAAACCAGAATACCATTCTCGTAGTTGAATAGCATTGCGTTGATCTCGTTTCCATCTTTGTCGTATGAAATTTCCGAAATGAGGTTCCCGGCCGTATCGAATGTCTGAACGCTGTAAGCGGGGAGAATGTATTCATCGTCTTCGAAATCCATATCGTCTTCTGGATATACAGCTTTCACTGTTCTTACCGGACCTCTGAGACCAAAGTCAGAAGCCGTCATCGAGATCATGAATTCAGACTGTGCAAATGAAATTAGGGCAAAAAGAACAATAACAGATACGGTGATTATCTTTTTCACTACCACACCTCCAGTATATTAG
>LVBU01000136.1 GCA_001603185.1 Thermotogales bacterium Thermo_02
ATGAATAATCCTTGAAGTAAATAGATCTGGATATAAGATCTGATTAGAACATACTGTCCCCACTTCTTTCTCATCTCTGCATAACGAAAGTCTTCACCGCGTCCTCTATTCCTTCTAAAAATGTGACTGGATAGCCTGAATCCCCATAGAGTAACAACGGCTGTCGTCAGCAGCTGCCTGAGGTTATACTCACCAAAGACAAAGAGAGTGAGGTAGGCGATCAACACAAAACCGGTTCCCCAGGCGATGTCTACGATCGAGTTGTCTTTCTTTAGAGCGGCGAGCACGAAGAATCCGCTCATGTAAATCAAAACTGCCAGAGAATTGTACAAAATCACTTCAAACATCAATCTCTGCTCCTTAACGTACGTTAATTCCTTCCGACCAGGTATCTCTTTCACAGAGTACGGAGACGCTTACGGCTCCTACTCCGGCGCTTATACCGACAACCGGAGAGACCTCCATTATATACTCGGGCTCCCTACCCAGAAGTTTTTTCAGGCTTTCTTCAAAAGCTTTTGCAAACTTCTGGGCGTGGGCATGGGCTATGTTGTAACTCTGGACTTTACACTTCTTGTTTAGCTCTTCAATAAAGGTAAGTATTTTCTTCATGTTGCCGAGCCTGCTGAAGGCCTTTCCGTAGAGCTTCGAGTTACCCGCTTCATCGAGAGAGACTATCGGCTTAAGATTCAGTACTCTTGCAACCACGCCCTTCATAGGACTAACACGTCCGCCTTTGACCATATACTTGAGAGTGTTAACACTCACAAAGATCCTAGAATTACCGGAGAGGGATTCTATCGTGTCAACTACCTCTTCATGGCTTTTTCCATCTTCTATGAGTTTTGCGGCTTTAAGAACCAACAGGCCAAAGGATCCCGAAACGTGCTTCGAGTTAATTACGCTTATCTTCTTGTCTGTAAGTTTTTCCGATGCCTTTAGACTCGCATTCCATGTTCCGCTAAGCTTGTCAGAGACATGTATCGCGATAATCGAATCGTAGTGACTTCCCAGAAACTGATAGAGATTCTGAAAAGAGTTCATACTAGGCTGTGCGGAGACGGGGTAATCTTCGGCTGAATCGAGCATCGAATAGAACTGCTCTGGTTTTATGGTCACTTTGTCGAGATATTGATTGTCTCCGAAGTTAAGGTATAGGGGAACCATATGAATCTGATAATAATCAACGATCTCTTTGGGGATATCACAAACCGAATCAGTTACCAGAGCTATGCTATACTTTCGCTTCTGGCTTACCCTGTACTGCATCTCCATATCATCGACCTTCTGCTGAACTACGCTTCCATATTTTCTGAGTCTGTCAACGAGATCGGCAGGCTCGTTCGTATGAATATGGATTCGTGTTTTGGTGTCTGAACCGGCTACGATAAGCGAATCACCAAAGGATTCTATCTCCCTCTTGATCTTGCCATGTTCGATTTCCGTACCTTCAATGACAGCCTCGGTGCAGTATCTGAAAGGTATATTCGTCTCATCGATATGTACCTGACTATGAAGATCCATATCTTTGATCACCTCATCTTCCATATTTGTTGTTTTGCTGCTCAGGAAGGTCTTGATACCCTCAATGAAGGCAACAAAGCCCTTTGCTCCAGCATCAACGACTCCGGCTTTCTTCAAAACGGGAAGTTTTTCTGGCGTCTCTTCGAGCGACTTCTTAGCGATTTCGTTAGACTGGGTTATCATCTCAAGAAGCGATCTTTGAGACCCACCAAGAGAATTCAGCGCTTCTGCCCAGTCGCGTATTACCGTTAGCATAGTTCCCTCAACCGGTTTAGACATCGCTTCATAAGCGTATGTAACCGCTTCGTTGACAGCTCTGACGAAACTCTCGCTATCTAGACTCTCCTTGTTTCCTATTGCGTTGCTAAGTCCGTGTATGTACTGGGCGAAAATAATACCAGAATTACCTCTTGCTCCCATTAAAGCTGCATCAGCGATCGATCTCGATGTTTTGCCTACAGACTGAGAAACGGCTGTGAGTTCCATTATCGATCTCATTGTCGAAGCGAGATTTGTGCCAGTATCGCCGTCAGGAACCGGAAAGACGTTTATCTTATTTAGATAGCCCTGTTCCTGTAGAACCGCTCTGGCTCCGGAGAAGAAAGCTTCAAAGAAAGTAGGCCCGTCAATTACATCTAGAACTTTGCTGTCCATACACTCCTCCCGAAAAATACCTCTTATAAGTATGTTAGCACATTAGCGCAAGGAGCGGTGCCAGCTTTTTATACAGTTATAGGCCTCAATTGCATATAATCGGTTCCTCATCTTTGCAGATTGGCAAAGGCTTCGCGAAGCGACGTGGTCGTTGGCGACTTTCCTAGATCGAATCGGGTGTCTCCAATTCTTGATACGGGCATGATGCCCATAAGAGAATTGGACAGGAAGACCTCATCGGCCAGCAGTAAATCTTCTCTTGAGTATTCTCCAGTCTCAAGTCTGATCGAGAGAGTCTTCGCGAGTTCTATGACCTTTTCTCTGATTATTCCCGGTAGAAGACCGCAGCTAACTGCGGGAGTGTATATGATTCCGCTTCTCACGAAGAAGATATTAGTATAGGAGCCTTCGCTAACGAAATTGTCGGTGTTCAGAAAAAGCGCTTCATCGTATCCCTTTTTTTGAGCCTCTCTTTTTGCCAGAATGTTCTCCATATAGTTATTTGACTTAATGTATGTCAGTTTTGAGCTAGCATTTCTCCTGGTCGCGGAAATGCAGAGTTTAAAGCCTCTCACGTAATCTTGCTCATAGTAAGCCTTTTCACCTGTCATTATTATCAAGTCATCGCGATCGCGATTCCTGGCATAGAGGATTTTGAGAGAGCCGACCGATAGTCGGTTTGCTCCGAGCAGATCTCTGGCGTATCGCTCTATTGCATCGGTTTTATACTCAAGAGACATGTCCAGCATTTCACATCCAAGAGCCATTCGCCGTAAGTGTTCTTCAAAAAACTCGATCTCTTTATCTGTGACTTTCAGAGTCTCGAATAGCCCGTAACCATAAAGGAATCCAGAGGTGTATGGACAGACTAGAGGGATCTCATCGCTTATCAAGACGCCGTTCAAAGAGAGATACATTCCATCAACTCCTTAGCCGATTCGCTATCGGATTTAACTCTGGAGTTCAGATAAAGCAAAAATCGCCCGCTTAGAGCGGGCGATCAGGTTACCTATATGCAGACTCGATTACTTCACAGATCTAACTTTTGCTGCCTGTGGACCCTTTGGGCCGTCTTCCACATCGAACTGAACTCTCTGACCTTCATCAAGGGTCTTGAAACCATCCATTTCAATCGCTGAAAAGTGAACGAAAACATCCCCACCGTCGTCCTTAGTAATGAAGCCGTAACCTTTTGTTCCGTTGAACCATTTTACAGTTCCTGTCATGCTTAAATGTTCCTCCTTAAAACTACCTTGCACCACTTGCAAAGCGATAGTGTCCATCTGGACAGATTCATTATAACACATGAAATCCAATAAAGTGCAATACCCCAAACAGTGAATTCACATATTTTTTTCGGGCTCTATCATTGGCTCGAAATGCTTTTTGGGAAAGCCTTTTGGACCGAAAAGGTTTCTTCTTCTCATCATGAAGTCTTTGTCCTGGAGCACACATCTTCAAGGCAACGCTTGAAAACCTTGATATTTGCCTGACTCGTTTCTGAGAAGCCGTACTTGATGGGAACATAGATGTCTGTCAGAGTCTTGAGAGCTTCTCTGTCTTCTTCAGGCACAACCTGTGGCAACTCGTAAGGTGTCAACTGGGCAAGGTCCCTGTAGCGGCTTCTTCTAAGCCATTCATAGCTTTCGATTATAGACGCACTGTCGCCGAAGAACGCCGGGATAGAAGTTCCTTTAATATCTGTGTTATCCGGTTCGATATCCATTTCTTCCTTTACGGAAGCCCCGTCACCACTTCGCGTCGCTATGAAGTAAATTAGCGAGAATAGGACAACTGAGAGCAGTCCGATAGCTGCAAATGTCGCCCAGCGGAAAATCTGGAGAAGTCGATTCTTCCCTTCATTTTCCTGAGCGGGTAAAGCGAGACCTGTTTGTGCTTGACTGTCCGTATCGTTCTGTGGTGAAAAGAAGCTCATAGGGGACCCTTCCTGACCTTCGGCACCGAACTCCAGGTTGTCCGCCAGTGGAAGGCTTCTGAGATACAGAAAACCCGAGATAGAAAAGATGATTATCGATACTACTATCGCAATGGGTACGATCAGCTTTGATAGTCCCTTTGTGAACTTGAGCATTTTCGAGGCCACAGATACGACCAGAACTAGTGTCAGAACATATAGTACCGATATGAATAGCGAATCGAGAAAGTTCTCTTCCGGGAAATCGGCAATCGGTCCATTTACACTTCTATTCCTTTGTGCGCTTTCCGATACGGTGTCCTCCACGGTGAGAAGAGGGCCATTATCGGAGTCTGTTACAATATCTTCCGCCTCTCTAGATATTCCTGCGCTTCTATCCTGGACGGAGCGTGCAGCGAGTACCGTGAGTAAGCCCGTATCGATATCAGCTGAAAGCAGAAACGTCACGGCGGCCATCAAGACAGAGAGAGAGACAAACAATCTCGACAGCTCGGGAGTCAGAAGAAGCCTGAAAGCGATTATTAGCAAGAAGATCGAAGGAGCTATTCGAATGGAACTGCTTCCCAGAGAGAAGGAGAAACCTACCGCGACTAATCCGCAAAGCGCAAAGTATTTGTTTCTGTCCATCAGCAAGACTATTCCGATAATCGCTCCTATTGAAACAAAGGCTATCTGCGCCTCAACCCTCATTATTCCCACCAGAACTATGATTGTCGCAAAAGACATTATTGGCAGGACAAAGTAAATGCTACAACCGGAACTCGTGTTTCCCATAAGAAAGACAAGTCCCATGATTATAGCTGCTGGGATCATTAATAGGCTTCTATCTGCCAGATACAGAACGTAAAGAGTTACACCGGCCACTATTACTGAGCGCAATAGCGTGTTCCTATCTAGCCTGAATCTCATCCAGCACCTCGTGGAGTGATTGATTATCTTCTACTATTCTCACAACTATCCTTTCTTCTTCAAGCAACAGAGCTCGCTTTTTCAGGTTTTCTATTGCTCTTGGCAGCATCTGATATGATCTCCCGGGAAGCCTTCCAGGCTCTCTGATACCGAAAGGCAGAAGAATCACGACAACCTGACAGGCTCTGCTTCTTGCCCGGACCAGATAAGGAAGTATCTCTTCTCCAAGATAGAGTGACAGAATTACTACCGTGGTTGAAGGATCGAAGCTGCTCAAGTCTTGCTCAAGAACTTTATACAACTCTTCTCCCTCATCTCTACCACCTACTGTAGACAGTATTTCAAAGAAGTCTATCCAGTCTCTTCCGGTACCGTCGATGCGTTTCACGTCTTCGCCCACTGTTACAAGAGATATCCTGCCGTGGCTAAGATAGACGTTACGTATGAAAGAGGCCGCAATTCTAACGGACAACTCTTCATACGATAGCCTTATCTTCTCCCATACATCACGCGCAAAAACCTCGCCTGTCAGATTCAAGTGTAGATAGAGGCGCGTTCTGGAGACCGCGGTGTATCCAAACTCTCTTGAATAGAGAGCTCCCATTTTTGCCGAAGTCTTCCAGTGAATTCTATTGAGAGGCTCTCCATGGTACTCCCTGATTCCTCTAAAATCTGTGAGATCTTCCATCAATTTGAAATCGCTTCTTTTTCCGGGACTCAGCTCTCTCAACCTTAACGGAAGCGTTTCGAACTCCATAACGGTCGGAAGGACCAAAACTTTCTCCGAAAGATAGTAACGAACAGCATATGAGAAAAGACCGAGGGGATCCTTAACTGAGATCAACAGCGAAGAGATATCTTTTTCTCCCCTACTTCTAAAGCTTATTATCCATTCAATCACGGTCAGGGTATTTTGCTTCACGATGACTCTCTGAGACTTAGTGCTCACAAAACCGATCTTCATTCTTACTGTCGGTAACGCCTCGGCATGAATCGCTATCGGGTATCTGCCGGTGAGAGTGTATCTTATAGAGATACTTTCGCCGGTGAACAGTCTCGTTCTGCTTATAGAACGAAGAATGTCCATTCTCTTGAGTGCTATACCCGTTAGTAAGTAATACAGCCAGCTGACCGATAACAGAGAGAGAAAGATAAGAGAGAAAGAATCGAGTGAGAGAAGGCTCCAGATAAGTCCTACTGAAGAGAGCAATAGTAGTGGCCTTTTGCGAGAAGTCAGGGCTTCAATTTGCACGTTTACGTTCCATGGGAACTGGAGTATTATCGAGTATAGTCTCTACAACGCTTCTTGCAGAGAGTCTCATGAGACGTGCCTCCGGTTTCAGGACGATTCTATGAGAGAGAATGTCCGGAGCCAGCTCTTTCACATCATCGGGAATAACGTAATCTCTGCCTCTAAGGCCGGCCAGAGCCTTCACTGTTCTCATGATCGCTATTGAACCTCTTGGGCTTGAACCAAGAGCCAGTTCTCTGCTAGTTCTCGTACTGGAAACAATCGAAACTATATATTTCAGTATAGAGCCTTCCAGTTTGATATGTTTGATCTCTTCAATAATAAGGCTAAGCCGATCGATATTCGTAACGGACTCCAGAGAATCTACGGGGTGCTCAAAAGAGAGGTTTTCGAGAACCGAAATCTCGTGAGCTTCATCGGGATAACCCATACGCAAAGAGATATCAAACCTGTCGAGCTGTGCCTCGGGTAACGGGAAGGTTCCTTCGAATTCCACGGGATTCTGAGTAGCTATGACAAAGAAGGGGCTTTCCATCAGGTAAGTAGAGCCGTCGATTGTAACCTGTCTCTCACCCATAGCTTCAAGCAATGCCGATTGAGTTCTGGGTGTAGTTCTGTTTATCTCGTCAACAAGCAAAACCTGAGTGAAGACCGGTCCCTTCTTGAATATGAAGTCCTGTGTCTTCATGTCGAGTATATTCAGACCGGTTACGTCGCTTGGAAGGAGATCGGGAGTACACTGCAAACGTCTGAAAGTAAGACCCAGAGAAATCGCGAGACTTCTGGCGAACATCGTCTTGCCGACTCCGGGAACGTCGTTTATCAGAACATGTCCTCCGCTGAGTACTGAAGCGAGAATTTTCTGTGTAACCTCTTCCTTTCCAACAATAACCCTTGCGATATTCTTTGTAACCTCTTCACCGAACGCTTTTATCGAAGACATATCCGCACCCCTCAAAGCAATTATCTTATCTACTTAGCAGTTTATCATATTGAGAAAATCGAAGGTGTACGCGAGGGTTGAACGGCCGGAAGAGAGTAGTGCCTGGAGAAAGGATAGAAAGAGAAAAAAGCACTGCAACACTTCCGTGCAATCTGGCGGTCAATATCAATCGGGTTCTTCTAGAGATCTTCTTTGAGATTCAACACGAACGCTCCTATATACGTATCGGCAGCTCCGTAATAGAGTATGAGCTTTTCTTCGTGGATTACTGCTCCCTCGATAAAGATAACGTTTGGTACCTGACCGGTTTTTTCCCAGGATAGCTCCGGTTCCATGAGAGGTTTCTCCGTTCTCTTGAGAAGACTTCTCGGGTTCTTTAGATCGAAGAGCGCCGCTCCCGGTCTGTAGATAGTTGAGAAGTCCGCGCTGTTGTAGATTAGAAGTATCCCCTCGTCGGTTATGAGTGGCGTGGGACCGGGCTCTACGAGTCTGCTATCAAACCTGTCAGGTCTCGGTTCGATAACAGGTCTTGGGAAGACTGTCCAGTTCTTCAGATCCTTTGAATATGCCAATTTTATAGAGGAATCCCCGAAGTACATGTAGTAACTGCCGTCTATCTTCGCCGGGACTATCGCTCCGGACTTCGACCAGGTATCGTCTCTGAAAACCGGTCCCAGCTTATGCCAGTCTATTAGGTCTTCAGAGGTGGCTATACAAAGTCGCGCTCTTCCTCCGTCATATCCCGTGTAGGTCATTATATAGAGATCGTCGATTCTTACGATTCTTGGATCCTCACACCCGCCGGGGGTTTCGTAGGACTCTGTCGGTTCGATTATTGGCCTATCTTCCCTTGTGAAAGTGAACCCGTCAGTTGAAGTTGCCAGTCCGATGCGCGATGTGCCGTTCCACCTGTTTACTCCGGTCCAGTCTTCGGATCTGTAAAAAAGATACACGATTGAGTTCACGCTTATCGCGGTTGGATTGAAGACGGCTTTGCTTTCCCAACCGATTCCGCGGGGCATCAACAACGGAAGCTCCGAGTATCTCTCCAGTCTGTAAAGGTCGTCTATCTTGACTGAAATGGCTAAAGCCAGAGAGCAGGAAAGAATCAGCACAAAAGTCATTAAGTTCTTCAAAACATCAACTCCTTAACCAATCAAGCACTTTCTCCTTTTCTATGGTGGCAAGGGCTATATGATTATCGGCGGCTCCATAGTACACGAAATACCTCTCTTCATGCTCGACCATTGCGTCAGAAAAGACGACATTCGGAACACCGCCGAAGATCTCCCACTCTTCCTGAGGTTCCAGTATCGGTTCGTCGCTTCTCTTGAGCACGTGACATGGGTTCTCGAGATCCAAAAGCATGAAACCCAGTCTATAGGTCGGCCTTGGAGTGTCTTCAACACCGTGATACAGAACTAGCCATCCGTACTCTGTCCTTATAGGTGGCGCTCCCACGCCTATCTTAAGGTTGTCCCAGCTATTCTTTCTCGGACCCGCGATAGAGACGAAGTCACCCCATTTTTCTAGATCTCTGGAGAAGGCCAGATACATATCCGGTTCTATTCTGTGAAACATAACGTAACTCTCTCCGATTCTTTCCGGAAAGAGTGCGGCGTCTTTGTTGTCGATATCTGGAATTATCACGCCGTGTCTCATCCAGGTCAGGAAATTCTCCGTAGAGGCCATGGAGATTCTCACCCCGCGCGGAGAATATGCCGTATATTGAACGTAGATTCTTCCGTAGAGCTCAGTGAGTCTTGGGTCCTCTACGCCGTAAAGCTCCCACTGACTGTCAGGGGTGAAGACCGGCTTCTCGAGTCTGTTGAAGTGAATTCCATCGGTTGAAAGAGCATACCCCATTCTCGAAACCATGTCTTCGCCCTGAGCCCTATAAAGCATGTGAAATACTCCATCGCGCTTTATGACTGCGCAGTTAAAGACGAACTTCGATTCCCAGTGATGACTGGAAATCGGAGAGAGAAGCGGATTCAGCGGGTGTCGTTCAAGTTTAATCACATCTATGACCTCCTTTATTTCAATGACATCGATATTCCCTGAAGAAAGTACTTTCTGAGTATCAGAAAAATCACGACCATCGGCATTGTCTGCAACACCGATCCTGCAAGCACCGGACCGAGATAACTACCGTACTGCATATTGAAACTTGCGAGCAGGACTGAGAGCGGCATCTTCGTGTAGTCTCTGACAACTATCAACGGCCACATGAAATTATCCCATATACCGATGAATGTGAACAGTCCGACAATCGAAGCCGTAGAACTGGTGAGTGGAACAAGCACTTTGCGAATAATCCAGATGTCGTTGGCTCCGTCCATCTTTGCAGCCTCTAGATATTCGTTCGGTACAGCGCGGAACGACTGAGTAAACATGAAGACTCCCCATGCCGAGACAAGAGAGGGAAGTATGACCGCCGTTCTAGTATCGATGAGTCCCAGGTTTCTTATCAGAACGTACAGCGGAACGATAAACATGAAACCCGGGAAGATCATCTGAAAGATTATGAAGTTGAAGATCAGGTTCCTTCCTTTGAAAGCCAGTCTTGACAGCGAAAAGCCAACAAGCGCGGAGGTTACCAGAACACCTGCTGTAACGATAACGGAGATGAAGATCGAGTTACCCAGAGCCAGCATGAATGAGCGATCCATCTGATCGGCCGCCTCAAGTATGAATCTGTAATGTTCAAGAGTAAAGCGGCTTGGCAGAAACTGCCCATATATTTCATTCGCGGGTTTGAAGGAGGCCACGACCATCCAGATATATGGATATATCCAGAGGACTGAAGCTATGAAGAGTACCACATAAAGTGTTACGGTCCAGAATTTCCTCATGCCAGCTCCACCTCTCTCTCGACAAGCTTTCTTGTGAGAATCACGCAGCCGAAGCTTAGAAGTGCGACGACTATAGCCAGCGAAGAGGCGTACCCGGGATTGATCTTCTGGAAGGCCGTTGTGTATATTAGCATCTGAAATGTGTAAGTTGTTCTCATAGGTCCGCCGCCAGTTATCAGAAACGGTTCGGTAAATATTCCGAAAGTTAGGGTTAAAGAGAGCACCAGGACCATTACTATTGACGGGTTGAGCAGAGGAACAGTAATTCTGAAAAACTTCGTCCATCTGCCGGCTCCATCGATTTCCGCAGCCTCGTAAAGTGTGTCGGGTATAGCCTGAAGCCCGGAGAAGATTATCAGGCCGTAGTAACCGATGAACTTCCAGGTTACCATCATCGCTATCGAAAGCGTCGCGAGCTGGGGACTGCTGAACCAGGGTATCGTAACCCCGAAGATGGCTCTTGTAAGGTCATTCAGCGGTCCGTTTATGGCGAATAGTTTCTGGAAGATTATTGAATAAGCCACCCCTGACGAAACATTCGCTACAAGGAATGCGAGTATAAAGAATGTTCTGAATAGCTTCACTCTTTTCAGTCCCAGCGCGAAGAGCAAAGAGAGACCGATGACCATTGGAATGAAGTACAGCATGAAATTGAAGGTGTTTATAAACACCCTCCAGAAGAGCTCGTCCTGAAAGAGTTTTATGAAGTTATCGAACCATATGAAACGCCGGGGGGTCAGAAAATTCCACTTTGACATGGCCAGCACTATTAGCCAGACAAACGGGTAGCCCCAGAAGATCGCCGTATAGAGTAGATAGCCTCCGGAAAGAGACCACCCCTTCAGTGCTTCCAATGTCTTCAGTCTTCTCTTCACTTTGCATCACCTACAGGCTCTCTATCATCTTTATCGGATCGATCAGAACAGTTCCTTTCTTACCCTGGTCGAAGAGTCGCTCAGTGCAGCCAGGGGATCTTTCTTTCCATACATTATCGTTTCAATCAAGAATGTGGTCAGGATGTCCTGAACTTCAACTGTTTTCGTTGTCAGAGCCGGTGGTACAGCATAGGCGACATGGCTTGCATAAGCGGCAAAATAGGGATTTTCGTCCATGTATTCCTTGAATATCGAATTTGTAAGTAGGTCTTCTCTCGCCGGTGGGAGGTTGGTCATTTCCATCCATCTTCTGTCTTTTTCGATATCGGAATAGACCCACTTTATGAACTTCCAGGCGGCCTCTCTGTGTTTTGTGGTTGCGAACATTACAAGTCCTTTGGTGTCGGCGAATGTGTAGATCGGGTCGTCTTCAGGGTAACTATCCGGAACGGGAGGCGGTGTTATGACTATGTTTTTGAAGACGTCCGGGAAGAGACTCCTAGCCTGATTTATCTCCCAGGGTCCGAAAATTCCTCCTAGAACGACCCCTGTATAGAAGGGATTGGAGCCTAGATCCACGGCCGTCCAATTATTACGGAACATCTCGTTCACAAAGGTTGCCACTTCCTTACCGGAATCGTTGTTGAACAGAGCCCTCGCCTTTTCGATATCTAGATAAGGTGCTCCACCGCTTGCCGCATAATAGTACGTGATGAAATCAAACCATCTGTCCCACCAGTTTCTGCCCATAACTACAAGTGTGCCGAATCTTTCGTTTATGATCGAGTATTTCTGGCTGACTTCGTAGATTTCCGAGTAGGTTCTGGGCGGAACAGTATAACCGAGGCTTTCAAGGATATCCATTCTCCACCACATCATGATCGGATTTGAGTATATAGGCAGAACGTAATAGTTCCTCCCGAATTTCCACTTTTCGATTATCGGTCTCATCTTTCGAGCATCTATCAGCTCCCAGAAGTCGGGAAAGGAATCGAGGGGCACGAGTATATCCGCTTCTATGAGCTGAGCAGCAAAACCCGAAAAGATGTTGGTGCAAATATCCGGCATCCTGCCAGAAGCAATGGACGTCAATATAGCCTCCTCGGAGCTGCCCGCTGCCGGTATAGTCGACCATTTGATCTGGATATCGGCATTGTTCGCGTTCCACTCGGCCACTGTCTCTTTCCAGAACCTCTCCTGCAGAGGATTTGGAGCGGTCCAGAATACCAGTTCGATTCCAATAATGGAGATCGATACAAAGATCATTGCCAGTAAGAGAACTAACTTCTTCAAGGCTATTACCTCCTTTAAGTAAGAGAGCTTTCTCTCCTCACGAACTCTGTGAAAAGTGATATCTTGACTGGATGAGGTTCACTGTGCATCAAAAGGTTCAGCAATCTTCTGGCCGCGACGACCCCCATTTCACGTTTGAAGATCTTGAAAGTGGTGAGTGCGGGAGACGTCGCCGCGGAATTGACTATATCGTCGAAGCCGATTATTGATACTTCATCGGGGATTGTGACACCCCGGGCCTGCAATTCCTCCATCGCTCTTATTGCCGCCGTGTCGTTGCAGCCAAAAATTGCGTCTGGAAGCCCATATCTGGAAAGCAGCAAATCGATTATGGCACTCATATTATCCTTTTCTTCGTCGAACTCGTAAGCCCTCGGCAGAAAGCCCGCCGCTTCCATAGCAGACACATAACCGTCATATCTGTCCTTAAATCCAAAGTGTGAGAGTGGGCCGTGGATATTCACTATCCGCTTAAGGCCTCTGGACAGCAACTGCTTGATGCCATAGACTGCCCCGTCGTAGCCGTCGGAAACTACGCAATCAACTTTCACACCGGCAAGATACTGATCGACAAGCACGATCGGCTTTCCGGTCTTCCTCGTCTCTCTGACGTCTGATTCGTTTGTCTCTCCCCCGACCAGTAGATAACCGTCCAGGTTTTCAGGAAAATCGCTGACGGGAAAGAGGCAGACCTTCATACTGTTGGCCCGGCAGAACTCTTTAATCCCTTCATAAACTACTGTATAGAACTGATCGGAACCGTCTTGAAGTATTTTGAATACACGCTTTCCCGAGAGTACACCTATATTGAAGACAAGCTTCCCGCTGGCTAGAAAACTCGCCACTCTGGAAGGTCTATAATCCAGTTCATCAATAGCGCTAAGCACTTTCTCTCTATTGCTTCTGGAGACATAACCGCTGTTGTTCAGGACCCTTGATACAGTTGCAGTAGATACTCCCGCCAGTTTTGCGACATCTGATAGTTTAGCAGCCATAAAGACACACTCCATATGTAAACGC
>LVBU01000637.1 GCA_001603185.1 Thermotogales bacterium Thermo_02
AGATATGAAATGGAAAGCTCTGGTTTAAGTGTATACCTTAAATATAGAGATCATTCGGTTAAGGGGCTTTCAAAAAGACTTAATTTCAGTATCTCCTCCATAAGAGATATTGCTGTCATAGTACCTTGGATGGTTGAGTCGATATGGAACGGTGAAGATGTGAGAGCACTAGGAATTACCTGCTGGAATTTAAAGCAAAAGAAGAGGCAGGAACAGTTGCACCTGTTCGAAATTAAAAGAGATTTACTCCAGACATCTATGGATGTCGAGAGAAAATACGGTGAATACGCCCTGTTTCCGGGAAATATGCTAGTCCTTTCCAGAATCGGAAGATTCGATAAACCTTCCGATCTCCATTACCAGGGCTTCTGCCGTCGCCAGGTTAGTTGCTAAAGGCCTATTATGAACATCACACAATCTCAGCAGTGCGGAGACATCCGGTTCATGGGGTTGAGCGGTGAGAGGATCTCTAAGGAAAATAACAAAATCGATTTCGTCATTGGCAATTAAAGCTCCTATCTGCATATCTCCACCGAGAGGCCCCGATTTGAATGATGTTAATTCCAACTTTACTTTTTCTCTCAGGAGGTTTCCAGTAGTGCTAGTGGCATACAGTCTACACTTTTTGAAGACTTCAAGATGTTCTCTCACAAACATTATTAGATCTATTTTCTTCTTGTCATGCGCTATGAGTGCTACTCTTGGATTACTGCTCATAATTACCTCCTTGTCTCAAGAAATAATACCATATCCAGAGGTGCTGTTTTGTCAATTTCTTTCAACGAAGTTATACTTTACGGTACGGCGATATCCGATCCCGTAGCCGAGAAAAGCGGAGGGTCCTTCAATTTGGGAATTAAAACATTTGGAAGAGCCCCGGAAGTTATGGAAATTCTAGAAATACGCTTCTCGAATAAATCGGCAAAGAGTGTTTTCGCCGGAATATATGCCGGATGTTTCTTGCTTATCAGAGGGTCTTTAAGGATAGAGAACAGAGCGT
>LVBU01000137.1 GCA_001603185.1 Thermotogales bacterium Thermo_02
CAGCAACGAAGTGTAACTACAGGTTCCGACCTTGAGATAGGTAAATTGCTTGCTGCAAAAGCCCTGCTAAGCGGCGACGTTTCGGTTATTGAAGCGACACAAGGCAAGCTAAATAAAACCGAAAAACGGGGATATATCCGCGAGGAAACTAAAACCAAGGATCCTAAAACCGGCGAGGAAAAGGTTAATGTCACCTACCGCAAGGTTATTTACTGGGTTTACAACCAAAAGAATAGCGTATCGGTTGCCCTAAAGTTCCAGCTTACCTCAACCGAAACGGGAGCAGTAATGGTATCGGATTTCATCCGGAGCAACCAAGCCGATGAGGTTAACTATGCCACATTCGATGGTCCATCATCCAAGCTGGTTCCCGGCTACTGGGAAAAAATTAATGTCGATTCGCCCAAGGATGTAATTAACGACAACCAGTTCGATGTGCGAAATCTACAGGAGTTACTTAAAGCTAAACGCGATATTGCAAGCATGAACACACTCATGTCAAACGCCATTGAGGATATAGCAAAGCGAACAGCACAAAAAATCAATCAGTACAACCCCGAAGAGTAAAAACGATGAAACGGATACTGGTATTACCGCTAGTAACAGCAATAATGCTGGGATGCGGAGGGAGTAAAAAAGTTGCACAAGCACCTATCACCCCATCGTGGGTTCAGGGACGTCCCACTCAGGCCGGTTACTACATTGGAATAGGCTCCGCCCGAAAAACAACCCCTGACTACCAGCAGGCTGCCAAGCAGAGCGCTCTTGCCGACCTGGCTAGCGATATTTCGGTTTCCATTTCATCACAATCGGTGCTAAATGCCTTTGAAAGCCAAAACTACTTTTCCGAAGATTTCCGGTCATCAATTAGGGCTGAAGCACAAAAGGAACTTGAAGGTTACGAGGTGGTTGATAGCTGGGAAGACCAAAACACCTACTGGATCTACTATCGCCTATCAAAGGATACCTACAGGCGAATGGTTGAGGAGAAAAAGACAGCAGCCGCGGCCAAATCGCTCGACTTCTACGATAAGGCCATTACAGCCATTGATGGTAACGATTCCCGAACTGCACTGCTAATGCTTGTTAAGGCATTGGAACCCATTAAGCCATTTTTTGCCGAAACCATTACGGCAACATATCGCGATAAGCAAATCTTTCTTGGTAACGAGATTATATCTACCCTAACAAGTACATTAAATTCGCTAACACTAAATGGACCTAAAGCTGTTAACGTTAAGCTAGGCTTTGGTATTGAAAGCAACCAGCTCACATACCTTGTTACCAGTAGTAACGGCATGCCACAAAAATCAATTCCGCTAAAAATCAGCTACACTGAACGTCCACTTACCAACAACAGGATTATCACCAATAATCGGGGTGAAGCATCGTTTAGCATTGATGCTGTGCGCTCCCGCAAGCTAAGCGAAACCATTTCGGTAGAAGTTGATTTTGAATCGATTGTAAAGGAAGCCACTCGCGATTTTGCCATAGGCAAAATTCTTGCCCGGTTTAAAACACCATCGGCCGAAACGCAGGTCAACGTAATCAGGCCAAAATTCCTTGTGTCATCCACCGAAACCAACCTAGGTGCAGCTATAGAACGTAAGCCACTTGCCGAATCCCTTAAACGGAAAATTCTTGAGGCAGGCTTCCCCATCACCGAAAACCCAGCCGAAGCGGATTACAGGATCAACATAAACTCATCAACCAGGCAAACTGGCCAAAGCGGTCAGTATATCCAGGTTTCCCTGAACCTACAAGTTACTGTAACCAATGCAAGCGGCAATACCGTTTACTCCCACAGTACCGACCGTATAAATGCTTCGCATTTTGAAGCACAAACGGCAGGCATAAATGCTGTCTCTTATACACATCTCCGA
>LVBU01000638.1 GCA_001603185.1 Thermotogales bacterium Thermo_02
AATGTATGATAGGAGTATTATATATCATGTCTTGAAAATCTTTGGAGGTACGTTCGTGGACAAATTTCTGGTAGTAAGATATGGAGAAATCGCCTTGAAACAGGGAAACAGGAAGCTGTTCGAGAAGACATTGACAGCCAACATAAAGCGTCAAATAGGGAATTCAACCGTTCAAAGAATAAGAGGGAGAATCATAGTCTCGGTACCGGAAGAAAAGCTGGAATCTACCGAGTTGGCCGTTTCCAGAACTTCAGGCATTCAGAACTATAGTCTTGGAACCTGGACGACTTACGATGTAAACGACATCTGCTCAACTGCAATTGAGCTCAGCAAAGAGGCAATCCGGAAAGGAAATCTTACATTCAAAGTCGAAACGAGAAGACTTGACAAGCGTTTTCCTCTCAAAAGCGTCGAACTGAACCCGCTTGTCGGAGAGAAGATACTTGAAGCTATTCCGGAAACCTCTGTAGATATACACGATCCCAGCTTTCGGGTTGAGATTGAAATCAGAGATGAAGGAGTACTGGTTTCGTGCGGAAAGACACCCGTTATTGGCGGTCTTCCCGTAGGAGTAAGCGGCCGCGCATTGCTCTTACTTTCCGGGGGAATTGACAGTCCGGTAGCCGGCTGGCTGGCACAGAAGAGAGGCTTGAGTATCGACACAATTCACTTTTCAAGCCCTCCGTATACTGGTGAAAGGGCACTGGAAAAGGTTATTACCCTTGCAAAGAGACTATCGCTATTTAACGGCGGGAGAGAACTGCGACTCTTTGGAATACACTTCACTGAACCTCAAATTGCCATTCATAAGCACGTTCAAGAAAGATACAGCCTCGTCTGTCAGCGTAGAATGATGATGAGAATCGCCGACAGAATAGCCGATATCAAAGGCGTAAAGGTTATGATAACCGGAGAGAATCTTGGACAGGTCGCCAGTCAGACCATTGAGAATATGCACGTGATTTCCGAACCTTCCGGGAGGCTAATCCTGAGACCTCTGATAACCTACGACAAAACAGAGACTATAGAAATCGCCCGGAGAATCGGAACCTTCGATATCTCTACGCTGCCTTATGAGGATTGCTGCACTGTCTTTGTCCCCTCAAGCCCTGTGACAAAAGCGAGATTGTTTGATATAAACAGAGTGGAGGCAGGATTGGATTTCGACGGGCTCATCGATATATCGCTAAGGAAATCAGAGGTTACCAGAATTCGAAACGGAGAGATACTGGAGGTCGAGAAGCTTGAGCTTCCTGAAAAAGACAGTTAGTCTGCTTATAACAGTCTGGTTAGCAATCATCGCCGTACTCTATATCTGTGTCTACGGTGGTTTTGTAATACTCATCGGAATGCTAATTGGCAAAATCAAGGGCAAGGAACACAAGAAGAGATTTATATCTCGGGAAGTCTCGAGATTCGGTAGGGCCGCTTTCATTCTCTCCGGTTCCAAAGTCAGAGTCACTGGTAAGGAGAATGTTCCAAAATCCGGTCCCCTGGTAATCGTAGCAAATCACCAGAGTGCGTTTGACATACCGCTTATTCCCGGCTACGTCTACCCCGAAATATCTTTCATAGCGAAGAAGGAGCTCTCGAGAATTCCGGGAATCAGCTGGTTTATAAGTGCTCTCGACGGAGTCTACATAGATCGCGGCAATAGATCGCAGACTGCTGGCGCGATGCGAAGGATAGTTGGGCTGCTGAAAGACGGTGGCACGATTCTACTCTTCCCAGAAGGAACCCGCAGCGAAGACGGGAAAATCGGAGAGTTCAAAGAAGGAAGCTTCACCATACCTTTCAAATTCGCCATTCCGGTATTGCCCGTAGCTCTTGACGGCACCGGCAACCTAATGAAGAAGAACAGCTACCTAATATCCCCGTCAAGAGTCCGTCTATCGATAGCCGAACCGGTTTCGCCGGGCAACTTCGAAACCGAAGTACAGTTCAGGGAAGAGGTTTATAATATAATAAGAAACACCCTCCAATCATTCTGTCTCTTATACACAT
>LVBU01000639.1 GCA_001603185.1 Thermotogales bacterium Thermo_02
CTTTTCTTAACAAACCTGGGGGAGCGGGTTTAGAAGGTGAAAAAACAACAACCTGACCCATTTCCCCCTTGTAGCAAAGTTTGCCTTCACGGTTACACCTTCCAGCAGCCTGAGCGATAGAATCCATTCCGCTCATAGCTCTGTATACGACCGGAAAATCAATATCTACTCCGGCCTCTACAAGCTGGGTGCTTATCACTTTTATTGGCACACTATCGGAAAGTTTTTTCTTAATATCAGAGATAACTTCACTTCGTTCTTCACCGCACATGAGAGCTGAAAGGTGAACGGTCCCTTCTGGCATTAATTTGTGAAGATCCCGGCAATCTCTTCTGGTGTTGACAATACAGAGAACTTGTTCGTAGCTGTTGAGTTCTTCTGAGATTTCTTTCCAGGTTGATACCATGTCCGGTTCGGGAAGTTTTATCTCTACGCGCTTCAGATCTTTGTAAAGAGATTCTGGATCATCAATGATTTCAATGCATTCTGGAATCCCCTCGAATTTTGTCTGGCTGGAACCAACGGTTCCTGAAAAGGCAGGTTGAGTCGCAGTACAGAATAAAACCGTCACACCATAATCCTCTACCAAGACCTTGAGTACTGAAAGAATGGGCTTAAGGTACTCCGGCGGCAGCATCTGGGCTTCGTCAAGGATTACTACGCTGTTAACCAGATTATGAAGCTTTCGACAGGAGGAGGGTTGGCTGGCAAAAAGCGATTCAAAGAGTTGAACATTTGTTGTTACGATTATCGGAGCATCCCAGTTTTCTGAAGCGAGGCGATTCTTGGCCGTTTCATTTTCTGGATCAAGGTTGCTATGATGCTCGATGACAGCCCCTTCTCCGAAAAGATGTTCATCTTTCCTCATGCTCAGAATTGATTCATCCATATCTGTACCATATTTCAACACTTTTGCCGTCTGCTCTATGATGCTTGTGAATGGTATTGCCATAATTACACGCTTTTTCCCTTGCGAAAGGGCATGTTCCAAAGCAAAAGCCATGGAAGAAAGGGTCTTACCTCCACCTGTGGGGACTGTCAGAGAAAAAAAGCCGGGAGGAAGCGAGGATTTTTCACGACAGAGATCAAGAACCTCTTCTCTTTTCAGGTTGATAGGTGATTTGTTTGACTGGGAAACCTTCATATCCATGAAGGAATCGAATCTCGCTTTCAGTTCAGATAGAGTAGGGTAGCCTTGGCGTTCTTCAGATTTTGCAGGATCCATGAATTCTTCTGTGTCAAGATAGTCTGCATCCACCAGGCAAGAGAAAAGCATTCTAACCCAGATATGCTGATTTTCGTCTTTCTTGTTGCCTTCGCATTTTTTCTTAAAAACAGGGGTTGATTTGGGGAAGGAGGCTGAGAGGAACTTGAGGGTTTCAGGATTCTTTTTGATTTCGCCCAGCTCATCGGTTCGAAGAGTCCCATTTAGTGAGTCATAAATTCTGTTCTGTAAATCACCCCCCGCATCATCGGGATACCAGTCTGTAAGTCCTGCGTGATGCCCTGCAATTGGGTAACCGAAAATACGAGCTATTGGATGAGCTTTGGAGAGGATATCGAAAACATGTACAGCCCCGGCTGTGCTGTGGTTAATCTTCCCGGGCGCACTTTCAATATGAGCCTCCGGATCGTAACCCGATTTTACTCGAATATATCTTTGCCAATTGGGATGGAATTTGCCAAGGTCATGCAAAAGACCTATAAAATATCCCCAATCGGAATTACCAAAGTCATCGGCAAATTTGGCCGCTCTTATGGCAGTCCCTTCGAGATGATCAGAAAGATCCTGGGTAATCCATTCCCCTTTATCGTTCTGTTTGACATGAGCAATAAAGCTTTTCGTCATCTCTTTACAACCTCCAATAATAAATCCCATAAAAAGAATAGGGTTGTGAAAGACAAGATTAGAG
>LVBU01000138.1 GCA_001603185.1 Thermotogales bacterium Thermo_02
ATTGACTCTGGATTATCGGAAGGCCTGAAGACAAATCATTGTATTATATTAATAGAAACTAAGGGCACGAGTTGTGTGGAGGTGTAAGGATTATGGAAGACCGGGAGCTTAGAACCTTGAATCATCTGCTTTTTATGGAACACTACACCGGTGGAAATGCCGGTCTCTTTATGAAGATGAAAAAACTGCTCTACTCATATCAGAGTCCGTACCAGAGAATAGATATATTTGAGCACCCGGAATTCGGGATGGTTCTGGTCCTGGATGGAATCACGATGTTTACTGAAGCCGACGAGTTTATGTATCACGAAATGCTTGTGCATATTCCCCTCTTTACGCACCCAAATCCCAAAAGGGCTCTAATAATAGGTGGAGGAGACGGAGGAAGCCTGCGAGAAGTACTGAAACACTCGTCGGTGGAAGAAGCCGTTCTATGCGAAGTAGATCCTTATGTTATAGAAGCTGCCAAGAAGTATTTGAAAGATATGTCGATTGAACTCGATAACCCCAAGACCACTATAGTAAATGAAAACGGGGCCGACTTCGTAAAGAAGCACAGAGATTACTTTGATATCATAGTGGTCGACTCAACCGACCCGACTGCCGGAGAAGGCGGACATCTCTTCACAAAGGAATTTTATGTCAACTGCTACTCCGCTCTCAGGGAGGATGGAGTTTTCTGTGCCGAAACGGAGGACCCCTTCTATGACAAAGGCTGGGTAGCGATAGCTTATAACAGGATCTCTTCGGTCTTTCCTGTAGCGAAGATGTATACAAGCTTTATGACCACCTATCCTTCCGGAATGTGGACGTATACTCTTGGTTCAAAAATCATGGACCCGGTAGACGACTTCGATGCTAACAGAGTCTATGAATTCAATGCGCCTTTGAGATACTATAACGCAGAAATCCATACGGCATCTTTCGCTCTTCCTACTTTCCTGAGGGAGTTGACGGGACAGTTCTAAAACTTCTGGAGGGGAGTATATCTCCCCTCTTTCTCACTTAAATGATTCCGTTTCAGGGCTTCCGGGGTAATGGTTCGAGCAACCAAATCTTTCTTTCATCTTACGGTTAAACTCGCCAAACAAATCCCATGTTAGAATTCTCTTTGATCGGCAGGAGGGAAACCTTATGTATAACAGAGAACTTATCAGAAACATATCCATCATCGCCCACATAGATCACGGGAAGACAACGCTAGTCGACCGCTTTCTGGATATTACGGGCTCCGTAGAACACAGGAGAATGAAGGAACAGTTTATGGATTCTATGGACATCGAGAGAGAAAGAGGAATCACAATAAAGTCCAAGCCCGTGAAGTTGAACTACAGAGGCAATGATGGTATTACTTATGAGATAAACATTATCGACACTCCAGGCCATGTAGACTTTAACTATGAAGTATCGAGAAGCCTCGCCGCGTGTGAAGGAGCGATTCTTCTTGTCGATGCCTCCCAGGGTGTGGAAGCGCAGACAGTCGGTAATACATACCTCGCAATAGAGAATGATCTAGAGCTTATACCCGTTCTGAACAAGATAGACATACCGAACGCGAATATCGAAGAGACACTGGCCGAGATAGTCGATCTCATCGGTTATGGAAAGGATCACTGCCTTCTCGCCAGCGCAAAGACGGGAGAGGGGGTCAAGGAGTTACTTGAGAGCGTTATAAGCAAGGTTCCATGTCCTTCAGGTAGTCTTGAAGCCTCTCTGAAAGCGCTTATCTTTGACGCGATATATGACAAATACAGGGGCGTTGTAGTTCATGTGAGAATCTTTGACGGCTCGGTAAAGGCCGGAGATAAGATAATGATGATGTCATCAAAGGAAGTTTTCGAGGTTATCGAAGTCGGGTACTTTCTCCCCCAGATGACATCGACAAAAGTTCTGAATGCCGGAGAAGTCGGATACATAATCGCTGTAATAAAGGAAGTGACAAGCGCAAAAATCGGAGATACGATAACCAGCGCTTCTAACCCGATATCCAAACCTCTTCCCGGCTACAAAGAGGCGAAGCCCATGGTATATGCTGGCATGTTTCCGGGTATGCCAGAATACTATGACGAGCTGAGAAAGGCTCTGGATAAGTTCAAGCTGAACGATGCCGCACTCGACTTTCAACCGGAAAACTCACCTGCTCTTGGTTTTGGATTCAGAGTTGGTTTTCTCGGATTGCTTCACATGGACGTTGTCAGAGAACGTCTTGAAAGAGAGTTCGATATCACCTGTATCCTCACAGCTCCCAACGTCGTCTACAGAATTACAGAGAGCAACGGATCTGTCCTGGAGATAACTAATCCTGCTAGCTTTCCAGAACCCGGCGAATTTGCCAGAGTCGAGGAACCTTTCGTTGAACTGTCCATAATAACTCCTTCCGAGTATATGGGGAATTTAATCGGCTTTGTAACTACAGAGAAGCGAGGAGAGTTCAAGGCAGTAGAAAATGCCGGTAAGAACCGGGTAGTTATGAAGTTTGTCGCACCTCTTTCGGAGATAATGTTTGATTTCTTTGACAGGATGAAGGCTCTTTCAAGAGGCTATGCTTCAATGGACTACGACATAATCGGTTACAGAGAATCTAATCTTGTGAAAGTAACTATACTGGTAAACAGGGAGACTGTTGATTCGCTTTCATTTATAACCCATGTCGACAAGGAGTACTCTACTGCCAAGAAGGTTGTGGATAAGTTGAGCGAACTCATACCCCAACACCAATTTCAGATACCGATTCAGGCAAAATCTCGAGGCCGGATAATCGCTAGAAGCGACATAAAGGCCTTACGAAAAGATGTTCTGGCAAAATGCTACGGTGGTGACGTAACCAGAAAGATGAAGCTCCTGGAGAAACAGAAAGAAGGAAAGAAGAGGATGAGAGAGATCGGTCAGGTCACGATACCTCAGAACGCCTTTCTTGCCATTCTCAGAATTGGTGAAGAAGAGAAGTGAGGGGTGGTTTTTGTGTTCAAGATCGGAGCGCACATGTCAACGTCCAGAGGATTCGATAAGGTACCCTCAGACACGGTTAAGATTGGGGGAAACACCTTTCAGATCTTTCCGCACAGTCCGAGAATGTGGAGAGCCTCTCTTCCAACAGAGACACAATCAGAGAGTTTTAAGAGCGAGATGGTCAAACACTCTCTGGACTTTCAATCCTGTATGGTCCATTCTGGGTACCTAATAAACCTGGCCTCTCCCAATGAAGAGGTATGGGAAAAATCTGTGGAGCTTCTATCAATTGAGATGAAGATCACTGCTTCTCTTGGACTAAAATATCTAAACTTTCATCCAGGTAGTCATCTTGGAGAGGGCGTTCAGTACGGTATAGACAAAATACTGAGAGGAATAGAGATAGTTCTGTTAGAAAACCAGGACAATGAAGTCGAACTGCTGCTGGAGAACGTTGCGGCAAAGGGAAATCACATAGGCAGCAGATTTTCCGAACTGGCGACTATTATCGGGAAGTCCGTTCAGCCGGAGAGAATCGGTATAACATATGACACATGCCACGGCTTCGATTCGGGATATGACATACGTACTTCCGATGGCATATCCAGGTTGATCGATGAGATAGACAAAAGCGTGGGTTATGGAAAACTCAAAATGATACATCTTAACGATAGCAAATATCCTCTAGGAGCCGGAAAAGACAGGCATGAGATTCTTGGGAAGGGATATATAGGTTCAGATGAAGGCTTCATGGAGTTCGTTTCCAACGGCAGAATTAGGGAAAAACCCTGGCTTCTAGAAACCCCTGGAAACGACGCCGAACATTCTGAAGAAATCAAGTATATAGTTGAGCTTATGAATAAATCAGGGGGCAGTTTTCCGTCATGAAGAAGAAGTATGTTGTAGTTACAGGAGGAGTTCTGAGCGGTATAGGTAAGGGGATTCTATCGGCGTCTGTTGCAAGAGTTATGAAGGAATGCGGAGTAGAGGTAAATACTCTCAAGATTGATCCGTATTTGAATATAGACGCGGGTACAATGAATCCCAATCAGCACGGTGAGGTCTTTGTAACCGAGGATGGTTATGAAGCGGATCTCGATCTGGGCCATTACGAAAGATTTTTAGGTCAGAATATGAGGCGGGAGAACAACATGACCGCCGGTCAGATATTCAAGTCGGTTATCGACAAAGAGAGAGAAGGTAGCTTTTTGGGAGCAACAGTACAAATGGTTCCCCACGTTACCGAAGAGATTAAGAGCAGAATAAGAAAAATTCCTGGCCAGTTGATAATGATAGAGATCGGCGGTACAGTCGGAGACATAGAGGGAGAGATCTTTCTCGAAGCTGTAAGAGAGCTTTGGGTAGAAGAGGGTTCCGAAAACTTTCTCTTTCTGCATGTCACGTATGTACCATATCTGCGCGTAACCAACGAATTTAAGACTAAGCCAACGCAGCAATCTGTCCAGCTTCTTCGCAGGATCGGTATTCAGCCTCAGATGATAGCAGTCAGATCTGAATTGCCTGTCGAAGAGAATGAGTTGCGAAAGATAGCGCTGTTTGGTGGCGTCAATAGAGAAATGGTCTTCAACTTTCCCGATTCGAAGAATGTATACGACGTACCCTCGATAGTCTATTCTTACGGAATCCATATAAGGATAGCGGAAAAGCTGAATCTGGATATCGTCGAGAGTTTCCAGTGGGATTATCCTAAAGTCTTTTCCTCTTCGAAGATCGCTATCGTGGGTAAGTATCTTGGTACTGACGATGCCTACAAGAGCATTACGGAGAGCATCTGTCTCTGCGGGGCGAACAAACCTGAGATAATCGATTCTCAAAGTTTTGAAGATATGACTCAAGAGCAGATCGAAATGGCACTCTCCTGCTATGACGGAATAATCATACCCGGAGGATTCGGTAAGAGAGGTATAGAGGGCAAAATCTCAGTCATAAAATACGCGCGAGAACATAACGTTCCGCTTCTCGGTATCTGTCTCGGTATGCAGCTTATAGTGATCGAGTTTGCCAGAAACGTTCGTGGAATGGCCGGGGCAAACTCCTCGGAATTCGATTCCTCCACTGCCTACCCGGTTATAGATTTAATGGAAGAGCAGAAGAAAGTAATGAACCTCGGTGGCACAATGCGTCTTGGCGCACAGAAAACACCGGTGGAAGAGAAAACACTCCTTATGGAGGCCTACGGCGAAGCTGTAACCTTTGAAAGGCACAGACATAGATACGAAGTGAATCATGAGGAGTTTGGAGATCTATTTTGTACTCCTGACAATCCTTCTACGGATAAACTGACGGTCTCTTCAATGGCGGATTTCGTTGAAGCAGTAGAGATTTCCGATAGAGACTTCTTTCTCGGAATACAGTATCATCCGGAGTTTAAATCTAAAGTCGGCGCTCCGGCTCCACTCTTCAGTCTCTTTGTGAAAAAAGTAATGGAGAGAAAGAGAAGTAAGCAGTGAAAATGATTCTAGGTAGCGGCAGAACGATCGATCTCTCGGAATCTTCAATCATGGGAATAGTGAATGTTACACCCGATTCCTTTTTCCCGGGCAGCCGCGTTAGCGATCAACCCGGCGCTATTGAAAAAGCTCTGGAGATGTTAGATGACGGAGCCGTTATCGTTGATATTGGCGGAGAATCTTCCAGGCCGGGAGCTCTGGAGATCGATTGGAAAGAAGAAGTGAATAGAGTGATTCCAGTAGTACGCGGCATCAGAGAGCAAAGACCCGAAGCTGTTATCTCTGTAGATACTCGTAACTGGCAGACCGCAGAGCTCTCTCTGGAAGCCGGTGCAGACATAATAAACGACATAACCGGATTGCGAGATCCGGAAATGGCCGCCGTAGTAGCTTCATTTGAAGCCGGAGCAGTATTAATGCATATGAGAGGAACCCCCGAAACTATGAGAGAGCTTACGGATTATCGTAACGTTGTCGAGCAAGTTCGTGAGTCACTGGTCGCAGCGGCTGACAGGGCCATACGATTTGGGATAAATGAAGAGAGAATAATTCTCGACCCGGGTATCGGGTTTGCAAAGAATGCCGAACAGAGCATCGAATTACTTAGGGAGATAAGTGTTCTTAAGGAAACAGGCTTCCCTCTCCTGGTCGGGCATTCTAGAAAGAGTTTCATAGGACATGTCTCAGGACTCCCGGTTGAAAAGAGGCTGGAAGAGACGCTGGCCATTTCGTCTTTTCTCTATCTGAAAGGTGTGGATATCCTGAGAGTGCATGATGTTAGCGAGCATAGACGTATCTTTGATATACTCAAAGTACTTTGCAAGCCAACTTCTAAATAAATGGGAGGGAAAGATTTGTCCTATAGCAGGCGTTCTAAAAAGTACTGGAAGGAGACCTGGCAGGCTTATCTTTTTCTATTACCCTCGATGATCATACTGGGGGTATTTGTTTTCTGGCCTATTGGATTTTCTCTAGTTTTGAGTTTTTTCAAGTGGGACTATACTTCCACCGCGCGTTACTTCATAGGTTTTGATAACTATAAAGAGCTATTCAGGCTGTCATATCCAGTTGAGTTGAGTTTCTTGAGCTCTCTTTTGAACACGGCCGTATATGCCATATCTGCTCTGGTCATTGTGCAGGTATTCTATTACTTTGTTTGCCTGTTCAGCAAGTACGACAAACCCGAGAAGAGACATTCACTGTTGTACGGTGTCTTCCTGGCCTTGTGGATAGGGTACATTTTCTTGAGAAATCTCTCCACTGAACTCAATACAGCAGGTCTGCTGGCCGGAGCAGGTTTGGCAGCGTTCGGGATCTTTGCTTTCTTGAAGCGAAAGGGGTCTATACAGCATCAAAAGCTGAAATCCAGTCAATGGTTTACGA
>LVBU01000139.1 GCA_001603185.1 Thermotogales bacterium Thermo_02
CTCTCACATACCAACATCTTCTCCACGATCGACAGATCCCCCATCATATAAGAGATAAAGAACCCAGGCTCTTCTTACATAACGAGAAAGCGAAAGACTCGGCTTTGAAACAGACCGAAAGGTAACAGACTGAGAACACTAGAACTTTGTCAGGGCGCCGTTCTGCAAATGCGGAAGCCGATGATGCTGTGAGCGTAAGTGGGCGAGCGGCGGAAGCGGGCAGCCACACGTGAGTCCGTAGCGTTGCTGCCCCAGCTGCCGCCACGATAAACCCGGTAGGAACCAACAATGCTGTTGTAGGGATCTGTCTGTTCGGGATTTGAGTAGTTTGCATAGAAGTCACTACACAATTCCCAGACATTTCCGCTCATATCATAGATCCCCAGCTCGTTAGGTAACTTCTTTCCGACTTCTTGAGTCATGCTTCCAGAGTTTGAAGTGTACCAGGCGACGTCGCCAACGGTATCGCTACCGGCATACTTGTATCCTTCGCTCTTGTTTCCTCCACGTGCAGCGTATTCCCATTCAGCTTCAGTAGGTAGTCTGTAGCCCACAACTTCTGACGGATCAGTCGTTACTCTCCCGTCTTTGTCGAGAAAGTTCCCATCGCTGCCATAAGCCTTTGATAGACCATTCTTCTCGCTCAACCAGTTACAGTATGCTATCGCATCCCACCAGCTCACATTTATTGCAGGTCTACTTCCCCTTCCCCAGCCGTTGTCGTCCTGTTTGCTCCTGCCAGTATCCTCATAGAAGGCATCGTACTCGTCGAATGTGACTTCATACTTTCCCATATAGAAGTCATATGTAAACGTCACTTTGTGTGTAGGCTTTTCGTCGATTGACCCGTCCCCCCACGTGTCGCCCATTATGAAAGAACCACCCTCTATGCGTATCATGTTTGCGACTATGTTGGAATAGGTGAAGCTCCAGCCGAGTGTTTCGGAGTAGTCGCCAGCGTTATCCAGCGCTCTCACTTCAAAAGTGTGAGTCCCTTCTGAGTAACCAATCCAGGTGTGCGAAGTGTTCATCTCGTTATTTATCCAGTCTCCTCCGTCCATCCTGTACTCGTATTTGATTATCTGTCCGTCAGAATCACTTCCGCTCCAGCCGAATATGCTGCTGTTCCGATTTATCGTACCCGATGAGCCATTGACTTCGTTCACCACAGGTGGCTCGTTTCTTGGAGCAACTGTCCTAGTAATACGGAATCCCAGGCTGAAGAATGCAACTGTCGGCAAGCTAGAGAAGCGAGCAGATACCCGTGAAAACGATGGAGTGTTCAACCAGCTGCCGCCACGAATTACCCGATATGGACCAGACGATGTCGGTTTGTGGATGTAAGGATCTATTTGAAGAAAATCCATATAAGGACTATGCCAGTCACTACACCACTCTCTAACGTTTCCAGACATATCGTATATCCCAAGTTCGTTTGGCGCTTTCTTCCCGACTTCCTGTGTCTTTCTATCTGAATTGTCCCAATACCAGGCGACGCTACCAACGGTATCACTACCGGAATACTTGTATCCTTCGCTCTTGTTTCCTCCACGGGCTGCGTATTCCCATTCTGCTTCGGTAGGCAGTCTATAACCGACTACCTGAGTAATATCTGTCGTCACGTTGCCGCTAGCATCTAACATCTGGCCTTCGTCAGGTTCACCCTTTAGCCTGTAGGCTACTGGCAGGCCTTCTCTCTCGCTCAACCAGTTGCAATATGCTATAGCATCCCACCAGCTAACATTTATGACTGGTCTGTTTCCTCTCCCCCAATCTTCGTCTTTTGGTTTACTCCTGCCGGTGGCTTCACAGAACCAGTCGTATTGTTCGAAGGTAACCTCATACTTGCCTATTAGAAAGTAGTAGGTCAGTTCTACGGCGTGAGCCGGTTTCTGGTGAGAACTGCCGTCTCCCCATGTGTCGCCCATAACGAAACTGCCCTTCTCTACAAGGACAAGTTCTCCGGGGTGAAGTGCAGCAATATAATCGAGGTATTCTTTTGAGAAAGCAGGGCTCAGCTCGAAAGTCTTGTTTGTCGTTACTGTGATATGTTTCTCGCTAAATGATTCATAAAGTGAGAGATCGGTTGCCCTCATTTCTACATGGTGGTCTGCACCGATCAAGACTACGGGCTCATTTTTCTTTATGATGTTCCCGTCTATGCTTACTTCCACACCATCCGGAAAGTCGAATCTGACAGTAAACAACTGGTGCATCTTTCCATCTACGAAGTTCGCCTGGAGGTCGATGGTCTCATTCTCTTCCAGTGTAAAGATCCTCTGAAGGCTCTTACCACCGGACTCGACTTCTATCGTCAGCTGACCCGTTGGAAAGCTCGTGAGTCTTATGTCCGTTTCTCCATAATTGACACCGTTTATCGTCACTCTAGCGCCAGGAAAAGGTATGCTGAATATGTTTATAGTTCCCGTCTTCTGTCCTAGGACAACTTTTTTCTCTTCGGTAGGGATCCTCTCCTGGCCGACTTTAGACTGAGTCAATTCAATACTTATGGATGTCGATCTGCCCGATTGGACAGTCACGACAACGCTTCTATCTTCATAGCCCTCTTTCTGAGCGGTCAGCGTGTACGTCCCGGGCGAAAGTGAAATAATCAACTGACTGCCAACGACCGTTCCTTTGTGAACACCATCTACGAAAACATTCACTCCATCTGATGAGGTTATCGCAACATATCCGGGAGCTTCCGTACCAAATAGAAACGCGAAACTTATTATTAGAAACAGTAACATCGCTGCTCTTCTCATATGCTCACCCCTTCCGGTATCTTCCACATATCCCTTACCTCTCGTAACGGATGTTTGCCTTTCCGTCTTTCATACAC
>LVBU01000140.1 GCA_001603185.1 Thermotogales bacterium Thermo_02
GCACCACTCTGATTTTATCACGTTTACAGAATCCATGTCAAATAAATAACCTCTCTCAAAAAGCCGACAGAGATTCCTTATCAAATTGATGCAGCAAGGATCTTGAGAAATATTATACACTCTAGACTGCCAAATACCAAATGAGTTGGCATACACCTTCCGTTTTCTTAAGCAATGAGAGGCATTGTCTTCTGATTTTGCTTTGATTACAGCAGGTTGTATTGCCCGAGTGGTATAATCTTAGGAATCTAAAAGCGACAATCTTTATGTGGTTAACGGGGTGAATGTATGAAGCAAACTCTACTTCTTATAGTCTTTATCCTAATTTGCGTTTCGGCAACCGCTTCGGTGATTATTGATTTTTTCGGAGTTCCCACCTGTCAGGAGTGCTTCGAGGCCGAGATGATGATAGACAGTCTCAGATACGAAGTGGAAGAAGAGGTGATTCTGAACAAGTATTTGCTTAACGAATCGAAGAATCAGGAACTCAAGTTGAAATACACAAAAGTTTACAACGTCCCTGACAGCGAGGCAGATCTAGTTCCGCTTATTTTTATAGGCAAGGACGCCTTCACCCCATTGAACCTCGATCCTATGACGGTTCTTGACAGTATGTTGAATTACTCGTCGGAAGAAAGGGAGAAGAAGCAGCGAGAGATAGACGAACTCGAGGAAGACGTGAGTCAGGTTTTGACGGAAAGATACAGCCAGTTCAGTCTCTTTGTCGTTCTCGGCGCCGGCCTTATCGACGGGATAAACCCCTGTGCCTTTGTAGTCCTTATATTTCTGGTTTCGTACCTTTATTATGTAGGAAGGGGAAGAAACGAGATTCTTGTCGCCGGCCTGTTCTTCGCTATCGGTATATTCGCCGCTTATCTGGCAATGGGGACGGGGCTTCTCGGCGCCGTGGGTTACATCGACAGCGTTTCACGTCTCTTTCAGATTGTATTCTATCCAGCGATGACGGTCTTCACCGCAGTTCTTGCCGTTCTCTCCGTTGTTGACTTCTACAGAATGCGGTACAAAGGCAAGAAAGCTGTGCTAGAGCTATCTAAAGGCCTGAAACGCAAGACTCACGAGATAATCCGAAAGAACGCGAAAGTCAAGACGATCTGGATCGCCTCGCTCGTAACCGGAATACTGGTTTCGTTTGTGGAGTTCATGTGCACGGGCCAGATATATCTCCCGACGATAGTGTACGTAATAAACAGCGCTGGAGTCTCGGCACGGGCGCTGGGCTTTTTGATCGTATATAATCTAGGCTTCACGGTTCCAATTATCGCGATTACTCTCATTGCTTATTTCAGCTCATCAACAAAGAAGATACAGGAATACATGACATCGACGAACGCCGCGGCGAAGATAAAGCTTTTAATGGGTGCTCTCTTCACGGTCTTCTTCGTGATTATGCTCAACATTACGCTAAGGACATTCAGGGTGTTGTAACCTCTGTCCATCTATGGAATAGAAAAGCCCCCGATGATGTACCGGGGGCTTTTCGATGAGTGTTGCTTTCTACTCGAGTTTATTGTGGTCGAAAAACGCTTCAGTTTGTATATAAGCGTTTGTTAACAGTCGTTGTTCCTCCAAGGACTACTGCTACATTCTCCTCTTCAGCAGTAACATAACCCGATTTTTCAAATCTAACGGTATATGTTCCTGGTGGGACGTCGATAGTGAAATTACCGAACGAATTAGTACTGGTGGTGTCTACAACATCGCTTCCGTCCAAAACGGTCACTGTGACGCCACTAACAGGCCAATTTAACCCGGATATTCTTACAGTCGTTTTTCCTTCTATTCTTCCAGTGAGTTTTGTGAGGTCCACGTCAAGAGTTATCTCTTCACCATTGGTCACCGAAGCCACATCCTCAGTCTCTGAAGCGTAGCCGGTCTTTTCAAATGTTACAGTATAATCTGCTCCAGCCGGAACCTCGATACTGTACCTTCCTGAATATGGAGTGATTCCAACCCACTCTATTGCAGTTGTGGCTGTTCCAAGAACATTGTCATAACTGTCCTTAACAGTAACTAGAACTCCGTTAAGAGCTGAACTGCCGGATTTCACAGTACCCTTAATCGTACCTTTCTTGAGCATTTCGAATGATACTGTCAACGGTGCTCCTACGAACGTGAACTCGCCTTCATAGTCCTCGTATGAGGTCTTTACTGCTGTGAACCAGTAATTGCCATCTGGAAGGACTATGATCGCCTTGCCTTCGGAATCTGTTGTGACGGTTCCCGCAACTATCGAGCGAGCGGCATCGGAGTAGATTGTAATTTCTACGTCCTTAAGCGGTCCCGATCCGGTCACCTCAAATGTAACTACTGCCCCCAGCTCCATATTCTTGACGGAAAGTCCCGCTATGAAGATCGCATTACCGGTCTTTGTCTCATAGCCATCTTTCGAGAACTTCATAACGTGGACCCCGACGCCGCCAAGCGGACCCGGTAGTAAGGGTTCGATTCCGGTAATATTGTATAGTCCAAGGCAGCACGTCGTAGCTTCGGGAGAACCCTCGGCAGTAAGTACCTTCACAGAAGCGTCGCAGAGAAGGCAGCATTTGGAGTCTGTCACAAGACCTCCAACGATCCCGGGGTTTGGTACCATGGATACAGGTCCAAGGTCTTTGCTCTCTTGAATGGTGACTTCGACTGTTTTGTCCTTATAACCGCAGGCTTCAAACAGCAGAGTGTAACTGCCGGGTGGGAGGCATGTTGAGAAACTCCCATCGCAGGATGATTCTAGCTGTTCTATCTCCTGTTCATCGGCATCTTTCACCGTGATCTTCACAAAAGGAAACGGGAGGTTTTTCGGTAGTTCGGTCGGTACAACACTCTCGATGATGCGTACCAGAATATCCTCAAGCCACTCAGGCATTGAGATTTCCTCAGGCAAGAAGCCGTTTATTATAGCTATTAACTGCAGAGCGATTTCCCGGGGACTAATATCTGCAAGAATCATATCCAGAGGTCTGATAGTACCAATAAGCGGTATCTGGATCTCCTCAAGGGCGTCGACCAGTTTCTCAGGATCATCGAGAACTCCTTCCATGAAGTTTTTGAACCATTCCCAAACTTCATCACTAAAAGGCCAATAGCTCTCCAAGTAATCCAGCAACAACTCCAAGACGTCAGTAGCTAGTTCGGGATAGAGTCTCAAGATATTCCTCAATATCAAAGCATAGTCGAGGTCGACCACGACTCTTCCCGACAGGAAAACCTGCTCAAAGTTTGCAACAAGATCTCTGCTTTTGCCGATAGTAAACTGATACTCTGGACTCGTTGACACTTCCAACCCGTTTTCAGTCCAGTTTACAAATCTGTAGCAGCCTGTAGGTGTAGCCTGAACGGTCACACTTTCTCCACAAAGGTACGTGCCGTTTCCATCGACGATTCCGCCTTCAGTGGGCGAAGCCGTTACAGAGACGTCGAACTGCTTCTTTGTGAACACGGCGGTCAGAGCTTCGGTCTTCTTCACTGTGAAACTATAGGGGTTCTGAGCCGTTGTAGCGTCTTCGGTAAGCCAGTATGCAAAGTCATAACACTCTGTAGGTGTAGCCTGCACAGTCGTCTCTTCTCCACACAGATATGTCGCATCGGCTGTCAGTTCCAAAGCACCTTCGGTCGGGGAGGCTTCCAGAGTTACCTGGAACTGCTTCCTAGCAAAGACAGCCACGATTGTTGCATCATGCGTTATCAGATAGTCGACCATGGGATTGTCGTGACTTATCCATGCCCCTGCACCGTCTTCCATCTGCCACTCGAGGAACTCGTAGCAACTGAAATGATCTATGTCCTCCAGAGAGAACATCGAAGGCATTACACCGGTCGGTGTTGCCGTCAGTGTGATAGGAGTACCGCATTCATGGATACCGCTGTGATCTGAGAACTCACCGGCTCCTGAAGGAGTCGCGGACATCGTCACTTTATAATGCAGTTTTTCGAACACGGCTACAAGCGTTATGTTTTTTGTCAGTATAAATGTGTAAGGGTTGTCTGACGATAGGAAATTGCCTTCGTCGTCCTGCCACTCTTTGAATTCCCAGCAGGCCGAAGCAGTAGCTTCTACGGTGATTTCAGTACCAGCTTTTATGTAGCTTTGTGAATCGCCGGCCTCACCTTCGCCTTCCACGTAAACGTCGATATCGAGGAACCCATCGAAGAAAACAGTACCGGTTGCCTCGTTGCAGCAGAAGTCGTATGCTGCTATCCAGGCCTTTAGGGGTTCTTCTGGGTCTTCAAGATACCACTTGACTGTCTTTGTCCATGATTTGCTCTTCTGGAATGCAGTCCAGGGTTCTGGAGGTATGAATGAGATCAGTTCAAGTTCGAAGGTTTCTAACAAGGGCTTCTGGAAGCTTCCCTGATTGACCCAGACATTCACGAAGTCAAAGCAGTTGTCTGTCGCTTCCCATGTCAGTTCAACGTATGGTATCTCTCCTTCGAACATGAGTTCGCTTATTGAGAACTCTTCTATTACTGGCGGTACCGTATCGGTATTGCCTATCTCCATACCCCATGGTTCAGACATGTTGCCTGCAGAGTCCCAGCCGACTATCGTTGCTACGAGTGTCTCGCAATCGAGATTTCCAAAGCACCAGGTTATCTCTCCGCTGTAATCTGGACCTTCACATATGCATGTGTCGATGAATATGTTTGCAAAGTCCTTTCCTGTATTCACGTCTGGATGGCTGAAGAAGATCTTTCCTATATCCCATGATCCGCAGTCGCCAGTCCCACACGTCATGCACCTGTCGTAACCAGTCCAGCTTATCGTTACGCAGGTTTCGTCTGAACACTCTTCGATCGAGGCGTCAATCGAGAAGTCGGGAGCTACGTTGTCAACGAGTATCGTGGTTTCTGTCGAGTCGCTGCCGCAGGAATCGAATACTTCAAGTGTGATCGTTCCATAGTAGCAGTCCTGATCTTCTACATTCCAGCGCCACTTGCTTCCGTCGGAGGACCATGGTACAAATGTCTCCTGTCCTCTGTCTACCCAGATCCATCCCATAACCTCATCATAGACATATTCTTCTATGAAGCCCAGGTCTACTGTAAGGACAGCGTCTTCCTCGCAGTTGTCGGTAGCATCCCACGTGAGATAGAGAAGGTCTGTGGTGTAAACGTCGTCACAACTCATGTCGCTTCTGTCTATCGGTTGACCCTCTTCATCCACAAAGCCGAAGTATAGTATTCTCGCCCCTACGTTGTCTATTCTGTATTTTCTGGTTTCAATCGTCGTGTTTCCACAGCTGTCGGTAGCTACTATCGTTAGTGTTATATCTTCGCACTCAATTCCTTCGAATGTCCATGTCGCTTGTCCGGTAGGTCCTACCAGAATTGCTCCATTACTATCAATAACAGGCGTCGCTTCAAGTGTCCCGTGGCTTACAGTTATTGAGACTTCGTCAAGACACCTGTCCCGTACGTCCCAGTTGAACGTGGTGGATGTGGCGCAGACATCTGGTTCGATTATGTCGAGTTCTATGTCCGGTGCTATGTTGTCTACTATGTATGTCCGGATGTATTCGACTTTTCTGCCACACACATCGACACCGGTCAATTTCACTACCAGTTCTTCACAGTCCATTTTCGGTAGTTTCAGGACTACGTACGGATATTCACAGTTTGTTTCTCTCTTCCATATCCATTCGTCGCAACCTTTTACCCTGCCGCAGGGTGTCTCCTTTGAATCGAAGCAGCCTCTGGATACTGTGAGCTTCATCTCTTCCATACATGCGGTCGCTCCATACCAGATCCATACTTCGTCCATATCACATATGCGGTTTAGCCCTTCGATTTGCATTTCATCCAGCATTTCAAGTGGGATCGGTGACGTGATTTCAAAAGTGACTTCCGGTTTTGCGGTATTGACAGGTACTGTCGTTTTCTCAACAGTTCCATTGCCGCATTCGTCAACACCGAAAATCTCGATTGTGAGTTCGCCACATGTTACCGTACCTTCCCAGGTGACTGTCGCTGTTCCTGTGGAGATACCGTCTTTCCACGGCGATAGAATCGTGAATGTGGCATCGGTGGTAAAGTCTAACATGGTGGCACCGATTTTGGTTACCGTCGCGAGTTGACAGTCTTCAAGTATCCAGTCGAATGTGAGTGTGTTGCCTTCACATATCTGGTCTGGGATACCAATAAGCTCTATTACAGGTGCTATGTTGTCTATGAATATCGTTTTGCTCACTACTGTGGTGTTCTTGTTTAAGCCTTTGCAGCAGTCAGATTCGCAGAGCTTGCCCTCACCACAGAAGTCTGTCGCTGTGAGTGTTATCTCGAGATCACCACACCACGGGTCGAATTCCCATAATATGTCACCGATTGAAAGGGGTTTGCCAATGTACTCATAATAGACCTTTCCGGTCTTCTTTACATTGTCTTCCCACCAGACTAGATTTCCGTCCGAGACTTCTATGGATATCTCGGAAAGAGCCCTGTCTGTGACTTCCCAGTAAACTGTTGTGGATGTGGCATTGATGCATTTTGTCGGATCAAGGTCAAGCCAGAGTTCGGCCTCAGGTGGAACGTTGTCGAGATCGAAGTAGTAGCAGATTTCGAATTCCTGCGGACAGCCTTCACAGTCTTCGGCTACTACATTGACTGCGAAACAGGCTTCCCTGCAGTCCAGGTCTGAGTAGTCTACTGTGAATGTCTCTTCTCCTGTCTCGAGAAGTGTCGCGATAGATCCGGAGATTATCTCTCCTCTGCAGGCATCGACAAAGACTTCCACTAGCTTGTCGAGGCTGTAGTTTATCTTCACTGGGAACGTAACCTCGGTAGCATTGCATGGAATAGTCAATGGATCGATTCCGATTTCTATTACATCTTCATCGTCAAGTACAGCGATTCCCGCTACTACCACTGTCTCGGTTACGTACTCGCTGCACAGAGACTTTATGAATGCAGTTACCGTCGCGTCTGTACACTCGGTTCTCGGGAATTCCCAGTTGTATCTAAGTTCTACTTCGCATCCGGGTAACGGTGTTACTTCCGGATCAGTCAGGAATTCTATCTCGCCCGAGTGCGTGTATTCGATGGCTATAAAGCTGTTTATGAGATCCGGTTCAGGGAAACAGCAGGTGATTACTACTATCTCTGTTTCGTCCGCTCCGCAGTCGAAGTCTTCAACGTAGAACTCGTTGATCACCATTACTTCTACCGCTTTAACGGTTACCCTGTCTTCCCATGTCCAGCTCTTCTCTTTCGGTCCCTTTATCGCCTTTATGCTTATAGCTCTCGTTACGTCTTTGGCGACTGTCGGAGCCGTAAACGTGGCCGTGAAGAGTCCTTCAGGATCTTCTACTGCAGCCTTTGTGACTCCGTCGAAGGTTATCTCGACTTCATCGGCGTCTCCAGGAACTACTATCGAGAATTCTTCTCCACTGCAGACTACCATTTCATCTGGTTCGCCTACATATGGGTCTTCTGCTTCGTAGAAGTTCGCAGTGATGACTTTGTCTTCGTCCATCACAATCGTCTCTACTGGATCTGTGCTTATGAGGTCGCCTGACCAGCTTCCAAATAGCCATTCTGCCGATGCAGGAATAGCTGTGAGTGAGACTTCTGTTCCTTCTTCATACAGTATCTGGTCGGGATCGACTTCTACTTCTCCACCCTCTTCGGGGTCGACTTCTACTACCAGTAGATAAAGCGACTTCCCGTTGAGTATGTTAAACAATTCGCCTTCACAGATTGCAAGGGCATAGTCCGGGAGTCCGAGTGTGTCAAGCGTGTCCCGTGTAAGGTCATACCTTGGTTCCATCGGGTAGTCTTCAAAGTCCCATATCCAGACCCCGAATGGAGGGGTATCTATGATCACATATGAATCATTGACGGAGAGGACTCCAACTAGCAGTTCGACCTTCTCTGCAAATGTCATGTTCTCAAGGCATTCAAGAGAGTAGAAGATAAGGTCATCATCTATGAGCACATAGATTCCCGTCTTGTCTTCCACTGCTGCCATGTCGAATGTTGACTTTGTTTCTTCAAGCGTAACTGTCTTCTTTAGAAGCTCCACACCCCTGGAGTCTCTAACTAAGAGTGTCACTTCGCCTGTCCCAATGTTCGCGAAGAATCTCGATTCGGCCTTGCCTCCGCTAAGCGTTACGGAAGGCATCCCGTTGTCGAACTCGACAACCGCCGCATCCTTTACTCCCTTTACATCGACGCTGAATGCAAATTCGCTGATCCCCATGAGCGAAATCTCACGGGTCAGAGTGAATTCAGTATCGATCGATGGTTCTCCGCCAAGTTTGAAACATGCGGGTAAGAAAAGCGTTAGTACGACTATTGCCAGTACGAGACCATAGAAACCCTTGCGTTTGATCATGCGATCCAAACCTCCCCTATTGGTGTTTTTCTGAAACGAACCTAATATCAGGAATTACAGTTCCTGAAGCTGACAAGAAAACAGTCACCCCAGATAACTACAAACCACGCTCTCAGGATTTTCAAGAGAGCGCTGAAAAAGGCAAATGATAGTCTAAATGCAACTACTGCAATTGGTTATGCGAGCGATGCAGTTTTGCATGAGCAGATTATAGCATTTTCGAACTCAAAACCAGCAGATGACCGATATGAATTTCCCTGGGTTGATATGGTCTGAAATGTCTGCAATTGTGAACGTGTATGTCGTTACCAAGAAATGGATACAGAACACAAAAAAGGCCATCCTTCAGGGACTAAGTATCACCCTTCAGGATGGCCGCTATATCACTTTTTATTCAGGTGTTATTTACTAATAGTTGGTTTATTCGTCGTCAGTTTCTGCTTCGTCATCATCGAGAGTCGGTATTTCAGTTTCTTCAGTAACGACTGGCGACTCGGGAGTATCTTTGGCAGCCGAGGCCATAGCTGCTGCGTCAAGACCCTCGCGTCCTTCAAGAATGGCGTCAGCCATCGTGTGAACGATAAGCTGAATCGCTCTTATTGCGTCGTCGTTCCCGGGGATTATGAAATCTATTACATCGGGATCACAGTTCGTGTCCGCTATTCCCACGACCTTTATACCGAGTTTGTTCGCTTCAGCTACCGCTATTTCTTCCTGTTTGGGATCGACTATGAAGATGACTTCGGGAAGCTTCTGCATCTCCTTCACACCACTCAGGTTCTTTCTGAGCTTGTCGAGTCTCTTGTTGATCATGCTCTGTTCTTTCTTCGGCAGAGCCGCGAGTTTTCCGGAAGCTTCCATTTCTTCGAAGTTCTTCAGCGCCTCTATCCTCTTTTTTATTGTGGTGAAATTGGTGAGAAGGCCGCCCAGCCAGCGACTGTTAACATAGAATGATCCGCTTCTCTTCGCTTCCTCTTCTACGATCTGCTGTGCCTGTCTCTTGGTTCCCACAAAGAGGAAAGTGGCTCCTTCCTGTGCCTGATTTCTTACGTGCTCATAAGCCTCTTCGATAAGCTTAAGAGTCTTCTGCAGATCTACGATGTAGATTCCCTTTCTCTCGCCGTAGATATAGGGTTTCATCTTCGGGTTCCATCTTCTAGTTCTGTGCCCGAAATGGACTCCGGCTTCGAGAAGCTGTTTCATTGATACTACTGCCACAAAAGCACCTCCAGTTTGGTTTTCCTCCGGCTTTCGCTAACGATCGACCTCAAACGAGGCACCGGGACCGCAACGATTACTGCCGTGTGTTTTGCCCGTCATTGACGAGCTCTCTATATGTATATCTCTTTGCATTCAACCACAAATCTTCTAGAGAGTAGAACTCGCGACCCTTCTTGCTGAAGATATGGACTATGAAGTAGCCGCCATCTATTACAAGCCAGTCGTAGCCCCTGCCCTTGTCATAATAGATTATCTGGACGCTTTGCTTTTCAAGAATCTCTAGAATAGAGTCTCTTAAAGCCTCCATATGCGGATCTGAATTGGCCGTTGCCACCAGAAAGTAGTCCGAAAGATTCGATACCTTCGATACATCGAGTACGACTATCTCTTCTCCCTGTTTCTGATCAAGTATTTCTGCTATTTCTTTCACTATATTATCCAAGTCAAACTCTCCCATTTATTCCTGCCAGGAACCTGCAACACACAACAATACCGGTGATCTCCTAACCCATTACACTTTACAGATCTATCCACTATTCAACCGTAACACTCTTGGCGAGGTTTCTCGGTTTGTCCGGATCGTAACCTCTCGCGACCGCAACATAATAAGCGAAAAGCTGGAGGAAAGGCGACATTACCAGCGGGTAAAGCGGCGGGGATACCTTTGGCACTTCTATGCGGCTGTTGACGATTTTGGATACTTCCCTGTCATCAACGCTACAGATCGCGACTACTCTGGCATCTCTGGCCCTGGTCTCCATTATATTCGATAGTGTTTTCGATTTCAATCCATCTTCAGGGATGATTGCGAATACGGGAAAATCCCTGTCAAGCAAGGCTATCGGACCGTGTTTAAGCTCGCCAGCCTGATAACCCGTCGCGTGTATATAACTTATCTCTTTCAGTTTTAGCGCTCCTTCCAAAGCGGTCGGATAGCTGTAACCCCTGCCCATATACATGAAATGGCGGAACTGGTAATACTCCCTTGCCAGTCGTTGACACTGTTCATCGGCAGATGAGAGTACATTTTCAAATACGGTCGGCATACCTTCGATTTCATTTACAAGCTGGAAGATTTCACCGTTTCCGGGTTTTCTGATCATGGCCAGTCCGGCACCCATTAGAAGCAGAACAGAAAGCTGCGCGACATATGTCTTCGTGGCGGCAACTCCGATTTCCGGTCCGGCGTTTATATATATTACTGCGTCGCTTTCTCTTGAGATCGTAGAACCCACTACGTTCGTCAGGGAGACGATCTTTGCCCCGCACCGGCGGGCCTTTCTTATCCCTTCGAGAGTATCGGCAGTCTCACCGGACTGAGAGATGGCGACAACTATGTCGTCCTCTTTCAGTACTAGATTCTTGTACCTGAATTCCGACGCAACGTCGATATCCACTCTGATCTCCGCGTAGTCCTGCAGGAATCTCTGAAAGACAAGCCCGGCGTGGAAACTGGTTCCACAAGCGAGAACGGTTATTGAACCGGCCTTTTCGATAGTTTCTTTAAGGGGTTCGAGTTCCCTGAAATACGGAAGTCCCTTTCTTATGCGGCCGGTAATCGCGTTTCTTAGAGTCTGAGGTTCCTCAAATATCTCTTTTATCATGAAGTGCGGATAACCGCCCTTTTCGGCTGAATCCTCACTCCAGGTTATCTTTGTAGGGGATTTGACCACGGCGCTTCCGTCAAGTCTGAATATCTCGACCCTTCCCGACCTTATGCAGGCCAGTTCTCCGTCTTCGATAAACTGGACGTCTCTCAGATATCTCAGCAAAGGCGTGACATCGGAGGCCATGTATCCGCTTCCGTTTGTGCAACCCACGACGAGAGGGCTGCCCTTTCTCGCAGCCACAATTACATCGGGTTGATCCTGATGGATCACGCCGATGGCGTAAGCGCCTTCAAGATCGACGAGAGTATGCCTGAGCGCGGCGACGAGATCGCCTTTGTAGTGGTCTTCGACAAGATGCGCGATAACTTCCGTATCGGTAGCGGACTTGAAGACATGGCCGTTCATTTCCAGTTGTTCTCTGAGCCTATCGAAGTTTTCGACAATTCCGTTATGCACGACCGCGATCTTTCCTGTGCAGTCGGTGTGCGGATGTGCGTTAAAATCCGACGGACCTCCATGCGTCGCCCATCTCGTGTGGGCTATTCCCTGCAATATATTACTCTCTATTTCGTCCCCAAGTGAGTTTTCAAGGACGCTTATCCTTCCAGCGGCCTTCCTCACATTCAAGCCATTTCTGTCGCAGAAAGCAACACCGGCGGAGTCGTAACCACGATACTCGAGTTTCTTCAAGGCGTCGATCAGTCTCTTTACGGTGAGATCCTGACCGATCATTCCGACTATTCCACACAAATCAAGTACCCCCAAATCTCTCGCCGATTTTCTTCACAAGTTCCCCTTTAACGCCTTCATAGGCTACTCTAATAGCGTTCTTTATACCAAGAGAATCGGAATTGCCGTGCGCTTTCACCACTATACCCTTGACGCCAAGGACGAATGCTCCGCCGTATTCGCTAGGGTTCATGGCCTTCTTCAACCTCCCCAGCGCCTTCTTCAGAAGCAGCGCACCGAGTATTCCGGCTAATCCGCTTTTCTTTATCTCTTCTTTGAGTCTATGAGAGATGAGCTTGCCCGCACCCTCTATCGCTTTCAGCGAGACGTTCCCTTCAAAGCCTCCACTTACGATGACATCGACATCTCCAAAAACGATATCTCTGCCTTCTACATTACCCACGAAATGACTGCTCAGCTCATCTTTGAGATAGCCAAAGGCCGCCTTGGTGAGATCTGTTCCCTTTTCCTCTTCTTCTCCGACATTCAGGAGGCCGACCCGGACGGGGTTCTTACCGAGATGTCTGGCATACTCATAGCCCATTATTCCGAAATCTCTAAGGTGTTCGGCCCTGACTTCGGCATTGGCGCCGGCATCTATAAGAATCGAGAAACCGTTTTTCGAAGGCACGGCAACAGCTATTGCACCTCTCTCAACACCCTTCAATCTTCCAACGATGAAGAGAGCTGCAGCCAATACACCGCCGGTGTTTCCAGCCGATACAAGCGCGTCGGCCTTACTTTCTTTCAGCTGTGTAGCCGAGACATAAAGGGAGGTCTCTCTTTTTCTCAACAAAAGAGAAGGTTTTTCCGACATTGGAAAAACCTCTCTGGCATCGACTATCTCAATTCTGGAGATTTCACCCGTACTCTTCAACCTTGACTTAAGTTCATCTTCTCTGCCTACAAGAAGAATCTCCAGATCGGAAAACTCCTTGAGTGCGAGAAGGGCACCTTCTATGTTTACTTCTGGAGCTCTGTCGCCTCCAGCAGCATCAAGGGCTATCTTTACGCCAGACATCGGCTATTCACCGATCTCAAGAATCTGTCTTCCTCCATAATAACCGCAGTGTAGGCAAACTCTATGGGGTTGTTTCGGTTCGCCGCAGTTCGGACAGGTAGAAACAGCGACTGTAATAGCCTTATAGGTCTTCGCCCTCTTAAGGCGTGTTCTGCTTCTACTACGTTTTTGCTTTGGAACGGCCACTCTAATCCCTCCTATATTTAACTCTTCAGTCTGTCTTTCAGTTCTGAAACAGCTCTGTGCCATTTGTCATCATTTTCCGCAGAATGCTGGCACTTGTGATCGGGGTTTTCATTCAAATCGGCTCCGCATAAAGAACATAGACCCGCACAATCGGTGCTGCAGATAGTCTTCAGCGGAACCTCAACAATTATAGCTTCAATAACGCGATCTGACAAGTCCAGCAGTTCCCCTTCGAGTTTCAGAAGATTTTCGAGCGCTTCGGCGGGTCCTTCATCAGAACGGACAAGCATGTCTTCATGCACGTATGTGGCTTCTATAGTTCCATCGACTTCAATAACTACCGGTTTGAGACACCGTGCGCATACTTCCTGCACTGCCGTTGAGACTCTTCCTGTTACGATTACCGAGTCTTTGTCCTTATACAGGTCTATATGGACAGTAACAGGTTTTAAAAGCTCAACCTCTTCAGAAAGATCGGATTCGAGGATCGTATCTATGGTCTTCTTAAATTCGAAACTGTTCAGGTCGACTACCAGTTCTCTATTCTTATACATAAAAGATCACCTCTTTGCCAGAGAATACTACAATAACGTTATTTCAATTGATGCACATTCTATTGAACAAAAGAAGAAAACTCTCGCATTTTGCGCAACAGCTCTCTGGACATGTTATCTATGTCGCCCGGACTCCTTTCATAAGGATTACCCAGACTTACTCTTTCAACTCTACGGAACCTGTCCTGCACCAACATTATCTCGGTGGACAAAGTAGCTGCCTCGTGAGGATCGTGGGTTACCATGACAATGTTGACTTTCTTCTCTTTCCATATGGCTAGTATGTCTTCCATCAACCTGTCCTTCAACACAACGTCGAGAGAGTTGAAAGGCTCGTCCATCAAGACCAGATCCGGTTCAAATGCTATGGCCCTGGCTATGTTGAGTCTTCTGCGCATACCACCGCTCATCTCTGAGGGGTACTTTCTTGCGTGTCCGCTGAGACCTACGAGTTCAAGATACTCTGCCGGCTCGCACCCGGGCGAGACGATAGCGATGTTTTCGGACGCGTTAATCCATGGGATCAACCTGTCGTCTTGAAATATGAAGCCCAGCCGACTACTCTCTACGACTATGTTTCCCCGATCAGGTTTCAGTAATCCGCTGATGATTCTGAGTAAGGTTGTCTTTCCCGAGCCAGAGCTTCCAAGTATGGTGAGAAAAAACTCGCCGGAGATCTCGAAACTGAGATTGTTTATTATCTCTTCACCGTCGAATGATTTGTAAAGGTTCTCAGCTCTTAAGCGCATAACGTGTTCCCTTCTTCATTATAAGATCAAGCACTTTCTCTGTCAGAATTCCGAGTATTACGAGTACGAGAGTGTATGAGAAGACTCTGACTATGTTTATTGAGTATTTTGAGTCGGCTATGACTCTTCCAATTCCAGAGGTTCCAACCATAAATTCCGCAACCGCCACGGATTTCCACATGATCCCAATTCCAACCCGCATCGAAGAGACTATAAACGGAATGGCAGAGGAAAAATAGATCTTGCTCAGAACTACTTTTCTTGGCAGTCTGTATAGTTTTGCCATCTCGACGAGTTTCATATCGACATTTCGAACGCCCTCTGCCACGTTTATCGTGAATATAGGGAAGAGTGTCAGAAATACTATATAGACCGGAGATGAGAACCCCACCCCCCACCAGAAGATTGCCAGCGCCAACCAGGAGACAATAGGTATAGATTGTAGAACCACAACCATAGGTTTTAAGAGTTCGTAAACAGTCTCTATAAGCCCCATGACAAAACCCGCGACCAGCGAGAACAGTAGAGCCATAAAGAGTCCTATAAAGGCCTTGGCGCTGGTTTCGGCTATTGTTGACCAGCCGGTAGTACTGGAAACAATCGCCAGCAGACCTTCGAAAGTTTTGACGGGACCGGGCAGGAGAAAGTCACTTGACACTATTTCCGCAGCCAGAAACCATAAGAGCAGGAGTATAGCTACTGACAGAATAGTGGAAAGGGTCCTCTTCTCAGTAGAAGAAATCATCTAGATCAACGTCACCTGTCAGTTCTGGATCGAGCTCTCCCAGTTTTTCCAGATAGATCTCCACTTCTCTTCTGGCTTCTCCGGCCGGTACGAACCGGAAGCCGATCCCTTCTATCGCCTTCTCGAGAACGGGGATCGGAAAGCCACCCATCCTTTCCGACACTATCGCGGCCGTGCCTGCCCTGTCAGCAAGAGAAAGAGACATCGACTGGCTGTATAGCAACAGAAACATATCGACAATATCTCTATCCACTGTTCCCGCGACAAACAACCCGGAGGTCGGTATGTCTATCGAGTCCTCATTAAAAGTACTCCATAGTTCTTCGATAGGCATTGATCTCTTTGCACCCTGCACTCTTGTTTGAGCGAGAGTTGCAAAGGGTTCGGGCACGAGTATAATCTTTGCCCTTCCCGTTGCGAGAAGCTGAACAGCCTCGGCTCCCCCGACATACACTGTCCCGAAGTCCCTGCCGGCTTTCAAACCTTTTGCCTCGGCAGCGCCCTTTAAGATGATATCGGCTGTTTGACCGGGCGCCTGCAGGGTGTAGATATCGTACCCTCTGAGATCTTCAACTGTCTTTATCTCTTTTTCGCTAGATATGAAGTAGAAGCCGTTCCACATACTTATCGCTGCGAGCTTTATGTCAATGCCCGTCGAGGCAAGTTTCGCGCCAACGGTAACCGGAAGAAGGCTGATCTCAGCTTTTCTACCAACAATTGACGATATGGCTTCATCGACGCTACGCCATAGGCTTATCTGCAGTCCCGGGACCTCCGAAGAGATATCCGATGATAGTAACTGCGCTATCGGAACCAGAGTCGGACCAACCGGATTGATAAAACGTAACTGGGCAAAGAGAAAGGCAGGTAACACCAAAAGTAAAAGGATAATTTTCTTCTTCATTACTATCACCTCCAGTTAGATTATACACTCATTTGGGTAATGTATCGAGGGCTTTGCTGCTCTGAAGGCCAAATGGAGAGAATGAATGCTCTTATTGGCTTCTCAGAGGGCTATTTGGCAAATACGGGCCAAAATAGAGCTATGAAAGGGGTTTGGTAATTAAGCCGCGGAGTGGTAGAATAATAGCGATATCTCACGCGAAGGGGGGAACTGTATGAACAAAAAGGAACTCATCGCTGAAATCGCAGAGAAAACTGGTGTAACAAAGAAAGATGCCGGAAAGACCCTGGACACGATAATCGACATCGTTGAAAAGACTCTGTCCAAGGGCGAGGTTGTCAGACTAGTCGGTTTTGGCACTTTCATGGTAGCCTCAAGAAAGGCGAGAAAGGGTGTCAACCCCAGAACGAAGAAACCAATTACCATCCCCGGTGGAAAGGTACCGAAGTTCGTACCTGGTAAGGAACTGAAAGAAAAGGTAAAATAGCGTTTTGGGTGAAGCGGCGGCCCCTTGAGCCGCCGTTTTTTCTTTTGAGGGGTGAAGAGCTTGAAGTCCGGATCGAGATTGATAACGGTTATTCTTGTGGTTGCAGCAATTGTCTTCTCTGTCTTCTTTCTGCTTTTGTATTTCGAAAATCTTAGAACTGAGCTTATTGAGCAAATCGAAAATATGAATACTTCTCGACTGGAAAGCGAAGTAAGTGCCTTGCAGGATTCTCTTCTGGAAATCAAAGAGACTCTGGAGGAGATAAAGCCTTTGGACAGTTCAATCCGGTTTGACCTCATAGAAAGCATGATCTCAAACATCTCCGAAAGTCTGGACTTATTGTTGTCTGATCAACGGTATTCAAGTCTGGAAGAGTCGATTCTAGCTGTCAGAAAGGATATTGAAGAACTGCAACTGTCTTTTGCGGGCCTGGAGTTGCCGGTCTCAGTTGACTGTTCGGCTTCAACTGAGAAGCTCACCGATGGACTAATATCGATCGGAGACTCTTTGAAGGAGCTCCGGGAGTCTCTTTCTGAAGAGTTCTCCAGTCTCAAAGAGGGAATAGACCTTATCGAGATTCGGGCAGCGAGTACGGACATTTCTCTCGATGCTACCGAAGGCGGTGGTGTCAGGATCAGAATAGAATCGGGTTTCAAAGGCAGCAGCATCCTTCACGACAGCGATATTCTGATGATTCTTAACGAACTGTATGCTTTGAATACGAGAGAACTCTCAATAAACGGAAAGAGAATTTTGCCCTATACATATATAAGATGTGTGGGCGCAACTGTTATAATAAATGGAGAACCGACCAGGATATCACCTGTAGTAATCGATGTACTTGGCGAGTATGATTATATTGTATCTGGTCTGGGACTATTGAGCGAGTATTTCAAGGGGAGAGAGATCGACATGACTTTTTTGCCCCTTGAGTTTATTAGCATTCCCGCGGGAGGGGGTTGATTCGGTTGAAAAAGGTCATCCTTCTGGCAATGTCTGTTACAGTCCTTTTGCTTTTCACGGGCTGTTCTACGTTGTTTATTACCAGAGAGGACTTTCTCCAAAGGATGGACTCGATAGAGCAGAAGATAGATATGCTTGCAGTCGGTCAAAGGAGAATCGTCCAGCTTGAAGACGCCATTGAGGAACTAACTTTTCGCTTCAACTTCGTACAGGCAATCGAACCGGCAAGAATCGGATATGAAGATATCGAGCAGTTAAGACTAGAGCTGCGCATTATAAAGAATATGCTCGCAGAGTCTGCGATTGATTCGGCGACTTACGCGGTTATAGTCAAAACCCTATATGACAAGATTGATGGTGTTCTCGATTATTCAATGCAGACGAACATTGTTACACGCGAGATTGACGATTTGAGCAGGAAAGTCCAGGCAATAGAGACACTGAATTATTCGAGGTACAATGAGCTCGTCGAAAGGATATCTGAGATCAAGACTTACGACAGTTCGATCGATGAAGAAAAGTATCAGGATCTACTCTCGAGAATCGAGGAGATAGGAAAGCAGGAAGCGGTCGCTATAGTTCCGTACGAAGACAACAGCAAGTATCTGGATTTGCTGGCCAAGATAGAACAGCTTGCAGCAAGAACTGACACTTCGGCAGAAGACAGTGTCAAGTACGAATCGCTGGCGTTAAGGCTCAACGATCTCGAGAAGACTGTCGGTGCAGCCGTTATTAATTCAGAGGTCTTCAATGAACTGGTTATGCGGATAGACGAAATGGACGCGAGGACCAGAGATCTCGCAGAGAATTCCGGAAGCGACTTTCAAGGCGACTACGTTACGATGACCACTTTCCTTGGAGAGATATCCGATATCAGAAGCAGACTTGGCGCGGCCGCGTACGAGACCATAGAAGTATCTTCATATGTGTCGTACATAGTTAAGTCTGGCGACAATCTCTCTAGCATAGCCAAAGCTTACGGTATTACTATCGAACAGCTCAAAGAGATGAATCCTCAGATAAAGAACTGGGATTTGATCTTCCGTGGAGATGAGATAAAGATCCCGCTTTCTCTGGATAATCTCATGGCAAAGGCTTCGTTGGCTTCACATTTCGGCTTGAACCTGGGGGTCGAGTTTCTGGTCGACGCGATAGAGTCGAACTTCGGAAGCTACGACTATGGTTATGCGAATCCGGGCATGGACCTAACGGTCCCTGCGAACTCCAGAATCACAGCCTTTCTTCCCGGAAAGGTTATCCTCTCCGAGAGAGTAAATGATCTTTATGGAGAGATGGTCGTGATAGACCACGGAAACAATATCAAGACGGTCTACGCGCGACTCGGAAGCAGGACAGTTATCAAGGGTGATTTTGTCAGGGTTGGAGACACGATTGGAATTGCCAGTGCCGCCAGGGGCAATCTGCATTTTGAATTCTGGAAATCCGACGTGCCCGTGAATCCGGCAGATATAATCTTCGAAAATGCAGGGATCTTCCAGGTCACCATGTACACTGAATGGGACGACAGCAAGAATCCGACTTCACCGTCTTTCAAGATGACTGCGAGCGGCAATTACGTTAAGGGCTATCGGACTGTGGCGACCGATCCGGAGGTTATTCCAATAGGTTCCATCGTCTATATACCGTTTTTCTCGTCTTCTCCAAACAAAGGATTCTTTGTGGCTGAAGACACCGGGAGCGCAATAAAAGGAAGCAAAGTGGATGTGTACACGCACGACTTCAATATAGCTTCGAGCTTTAGAGAGGATCTTCTGGTATATGTGGTGAAGAGACCTTGAGAAGACTTATTTCGATTTTGCTGTGTCTTTTGTTTGCTGCATTAGTATTCGGTGCCACGACTCTCGGCCAAAGGTATCCTCTGGGTATCATGCCGACGAGCTTTATCAAAGTCGAAAACAGCAGCGGGACATTTTATGTTGTTCTCGTGAAAGGCGATTCCGAACTGATAGTTTTCGATTCCACTTTCAAGCCTCTCACTATTCTTGATGCCGTTAAGAATGATGGAGTGAACGATATCCTCTATAAGGACGGAAAGCTATACTGTTTCGGTTTTTTCAGCGGAAGATTGATAGTGATAGACGCATCAGGCTATCCCGGAAGATGGAAGAAGATCGATGAAATCCCCACTTCGAGTCGCTTGATAACCGGGGTATTTCTCGACGGAAAACTGGGTATGCTCTCCAGCGAAAGCGAGTTTATTGTTCTGGATACGTCTAAGCGCGAGATCGTTCAGAGGTACAAGTTGCCGGTAATGGCTCTTTCAATTATCGAAGACTCGAAGTACTTCTATGTTTCTCTTTTCTATAACTACAGCGTGCTTAACAGGAGCCACGAGACTGAGAAGGGGCTTCTGGTTTTCGATGCAAACGGGAAGCTCGTCAACAGCATGAATATTGGCAAGCGTCCTTCATACATGCTTTCCTACGGCTCAAGGCTTTTCCTGGTCTCGTATGTAGAGGAAGCCATAAAAGTTCTGTCTAAGGAACCGCTCTCCGAAATGAAGAGCATAGATCTTGGAAGGTATCCAAATCATCCTACGCTTCAAAACGGTAAGATATGGATACCCATAACCGGAGAGGACAGGATCGTTAGCATAGATCCCGATACATATCTCGTTAACTCTTACAGCCTTATTGGTAAGGGACCCATAAAAGTCGCGGTTAACGGGAATAGAATCTATGTCCTTGAGACTATTACCGGTACGCTTGAAATACTTGATGAGAAGGGGAACTCAGTTGAGATTGTCAAGCTGGACGGGTACCCGGTAGATATCGCCTTCAGTGGAAGGGACATAGCGGTCCTTCTTCAGGAAGACTGGAAGACCGGGAAGAACACGGGTGCCCTTATGACTCTAAAGACAAACTGAGTTCGATCTCTTTATCTTTTCGGCTGAGTGTCCAGTCCGAAGAGAGGTTCTGAGTCTTAGACATCGTTCCTTTCAGGTGTATTCTTGTACAGCGAGAGCACGACGAAAAACACTGCGGCAGCGGCCATTCCGGAAGCTCCCAGTATTGTATACATTCTTCTCAAACCAAATGTATCTACCAGAACTCCTCCCACAACTGAACCAAGCAGATAACTCAGCCCCATAGTCGACATCCAGTAAACGGTCTGACCCTTAATAACAGAGCCTTCCGGTAGTGAGTAGTGAATATACTTGAAAATCGAATAGTAAACGATCACGTAGTTGAATCCATGGAGACTTTGCAGGGCCATAAAAAGAGCATAGGAAGTCGCTATTGACGTAAGAAACCATCTCAAGCCCGTAGTGAACATACCCAGGACCAGCAACCTGAAGACTCCAATTCTGGAGAGAATCTTGTCCGCAAAAAGGAGAAAGGGAATCTCAGAAAAAGCCATCAGAGAAAAGCCCAGACCGGCTGAAGAGACATCAAAACCGAGTTCTCTCGTCAAGACCGGAAAGAAAGTCGAACCGAAGGCCCCAATCGTCACCGAAATCACACCTCCAGATAACATGAGAATAAACAACCCCGGAAGTTTACCGTCACTCTTTTCTTCCCGCACCGCCCTCACGTCTCTTCTGGAGTACCCTTTGCTAAGAAAGCTCAAAGATATCAGAAAGGCAGATGACATAATAAAGATACTTATGAAACCTAACCTGATCAGAAAACCTGCCACAAGAGCTGTTACGCCATAACCAATGGTTCCGAAGAGCCTGACCCGGTCAAATCTCCTTCGCTTTATGCGCAGAGACGGAACGACAATCGACTCCGCGATGGGTATCAGGCTTGCCATGAAGAACGCAACGGCAGATATCGATAGAAGTGTCGCCAAGAAATTATTCGCGAAATAGACTGCCCATAGAAGGATTGAAGCGGCGAAGGTTATGATTCCCAGAACAGTCGGAGCCCCTCTCTTCTTTGAACGCGCAAACCAGAAGGGGTTTGCCAGTAGGGAAAAGGCGGGCAGAACTGCCATGAGAACACCTATCTGAAAGGCAGAGAAGCCCCTGGAGTCCAGGAACTGGCTGAAGAGAGCAGTTATGCTGAGATTAGAGTAAATTAGAAACTCTGTGAGAATCTCGATATTATTAGATCTGTTTGAACTGAGAGAAGAGAACAATTAAAACGCCTCCAGGGTGTAAAATTCGACTAAGGGGGTGCCTGCTTTGAAAAAGCGCTATTTGCTGCTTTCGATGCTAATAATACCACTTGTTTATTTGGGAAGCACAGGTCTATACTTTATTCTTTCGCCTTCGCTTAATCTGAACAACTATCCGCTGGAACCGGGCAACTACAGACCAGTTCAGAGAGATCTCAACAGGTATTTTTCATCTCCTCCGCTCTTTTCGGGGGGGCTTGTCCTCGAGTTTAACAGATGGACCGCATTTGTAAACATGGATCTAAGACAGGAGTTTTCGGCATTTCTCATGAGAAAGAACTTCACAAATATCCCGCTCTCGGTGGGGTCATTTCTACCGGCTGTTGATATGAACTTTCCGAGGCTCGGCTATATCGAGCGGATAGACGAAAACTCGCATCTCTCGATAGGCAGGCGGAAATTAAGCTTCGGCCCTTCCACTTACAGTTTTGCTCTGTCAGATACGCTTCCCTACTTTGATCATTTTTGGCTAAGGCTTTCTGCAGATGGAAGAAGGGAAGGAAAATACTTCTACAACTTCTTCGCGATCTCGGCAGACAGAACTATATATGGTGCTCCTAAGACACTCATAGGTCACAGATTCGGTTTCATGAACGACTATTTGAAGATCTCTTTTGGCGAGCAGAATCTGATTTACGGTGTCTATCCCGATCTTCAAGACCTTGGACCCTTCTTAATCTATCATCACACTTATCAGGACCGTTCGAATGTAACTGCAACACTGGCAGGGGAATTCAGAATACGGGAGAGTGTACTCTATGGAGAGTTCACGCTTGACGACTTCAGACTGAAAAGTGAAGGACCCTTCTCAAATCCGACAGCTTTCGGCTGGCTAGCCGGTGTTTCTTATCAGATAAAGTCAGGGGACGTGTACTCGGGACCGAATTTCGCTGTCGAAGAACATTCAATAAAGGACGACACGATCGAAAACGGGGGCGGACTGAACCTTCGTTACGAGCACTACCACTCGACAACTTATCTTTACAACAGAGGCGAAGAGATAGGCAAGTTCACCTATCCATACAGGTTCAACGTAATGTGGCTCGATTCATGGCCAATAGTTACAGGGTTCTTCGGTTTTCCGTATGGACCAGATTCGACGGTCGATCTCCTCGCCCTGGAGTACCAGAATGCGGATAGCTTTCTCTCTCTCTCCGCTGAATTTATACGGAGGGGTGCAATAGACATAGATTCGCCGTATTCTCCTCCGTTCGATCAGAACTGGTATGGGCTCAAAGAACCTATTACGAGAAGCCTGCTACTATCTATGAAGGCTCTTTTCAAAGTGCGGACCGACACCGGACTCTTTGTTTCGGGAACTCTTTTCTTCGAAGATCGGGTTAAATTCTACATGAATCTTGGATTTATGAAGACTTTGCAGCTTTTTTAGGAGGTGCTTCGGGTGAAGCGTGTATTTATTGTGTTTGCTCTTGTGCTGGGTGTTCTTCTTTTCGCAAATCAGGGTGAGTTGATCTTCAAAAACACTATGGAGTACGATCTCTTTCTTGGAAGGAATATCATGGAGGGAAGGACCGTCTTCTCTCCCAATACTGCCTTACCGGTATCATTTGCTTCGTTGCAGATGAACACAACGCCTTCGAAAACGGTGAAAACGACGAAGATTTCTCTTGAGATTACGCCTCAATTCCTCTTCCACAATTTTGAGCCTTTCAAGCAAACCGCGTGGCTGGAATCTAAGGTTCCCCTCTATTTGAGGTACAGGTATGATTCTCTAAAACCATGGATCGTCTTGAGTTTCGAAAGCGACGTATCCGACAACATAAAGGGATTCATAAACCTCGATATTCCGAAGGACTACAGGAGTTATATCAGTCACGGAAGCGGGTTTAGCTCAAAACCTTATACGAATCTTCCTGTGGAGATATTCGAAGGCAAGGTTCAGGCGCTGGACATGAGCTGGCCGACCTTCGGGTATGTCGCCTATGCCGACGAGAGTTTCTTCTCTTCGTTGGGGAGATATAAAGTGGCGTGGGGACCGATGAGAAACGGGCTTATGATCAGCGATGCTTCGTCTTATTACGATAACTTCTCGGCGGCTTATACAACGCCATTGTTTCAGAATGGAAGGTTCACATACTCTTTTGTCTTGATAACCCCGACGTCCATGCTGAACGCTCAAGAGTGGGAGAAGCAGGCAAAGATCTGGGACCTGAACCAGAGGAGAGTCTATACTGAAGGAGCCAAGACCATTATAGGGCATCGATTTGATATTCAGTTTTCTCCGTGGGCAAGATTAGGAGTGGGAGAGATCAATCTTGTGGGAGGTAAGCACCCCGATCTCAATGATATAAACCCCTTCATAATCTTCCATAATACTTATGGAGAGGATTTTTCGAATGTAATGGCTTCTCTTGACTTCTCGATTGTTCCGGTACGGGGAGTTGAACTCTATGGAGAGATCGCGATAGACGATGTTGCCTTCGGTGCGACTGAAGCCGGAGCTAGGGGTAAACCCACGGCTATGGCATATGGAGCTGGAGTCAGGTATTCCAATGAGTTTAATAGGGCATCGATTCTCGCCTCTCTCGAGCTTTACCATACCGATACATGGATGTATAATAGATGGCAGCCTCTTCAGACCTTCACAAACAGAATATACACGAAGTCCGAACTGCCCGGAAGCCGAGACTTCACGGATTATCCTCTTGGGTTCAAGTATGGACCCGATCTGAATGCCGTTTCGCTTTCTCTAAACGCGTACTTTCCCGGAGGCTCTTCTATAGGCCTAAACTATGATCGCTTCAGGCAGGGAGAAGTTACACTCTGGACTCCTTATCTGAACATGAAGGAACCTTCGGACGACCCTGGAGAGTTTACAGATCCAGAAGACTGGCGGGGACCGGTTGGAGATACAGTCGTCGCGAATATTGTAACCCTCCGTTTCTGCCTTCCATACAG